>JAUZOB010000210.1 GCA_030706665.1 Bacteroidota bacterium | reverse complement strand
TGGTTTCTCAGATGGAATATATGCGAGCATATTCGACATGCCCTCTACTGTTTATGGCCCGGTGACCCCTGCTGTTGTTGATCCGTTAACCGGAAAGACATCCGGCGGACAGGTTATAACGACCAACTATATTGATTCTCCAACTTACGGAAAAATCAATCGTTCCGGATTTAATCGACACACAGTAACGAATATCTACTCCCAGGCAGGATTAAATTTGGACATGAGTTTTCTCACAAAGGGATTATCTGCATCCGGAGTCTTCATGTATCAAACCAATGCGGTAAGTAGCTTAAACACATCACAAGATTACGAGCGTTGGGTTAGAAATGACGATCCTGATTTATTGACTTTCAGCAAGAAAGGAATAAATAACAACACTCCGCTTACTTATAGCAAAGGATCCCAATACTACTATCATCTGACCTATAAAACCATGATGGACTATAATATGGATTTTGGTTTACATCATGTTACAGGGATGGCTTATATGTTATTTCAGGATCTTTCCAAAGCAGACGAAGCATCTCCATGGTGTCTTCCTTATGACAGGATTAACTCCGGAATAGAAGCCTCTTATGGATATAATCAGAAATATCTGTTAAAATTTGATCTAGGATATTCCGGATCAGAACAATATGCAAGAAATAATCGATTCACCTCCACTCCTGCAATTTCAGGAGCATGGGTAATTTCACGTGAATCATTCATGCATGATCTTAATTGGCTCAGTAATCTTAAACTAAGAGCCTCTTATGGTAAGACTGCGAATGATCAAAGTGGACTTGGTCGATTTGCCTATACTGACAATGTTATTCTTAGCGCAGGAGGACCTATAGAAAGCCTTCGCTATTACGTTAATGAGAATCAGATTGGAAATCCTCATATTCAGGCTGAAATATCCAAAAAGCAAAACTATGGTATCGATTTGGGCTTATTCAATTCTTTATCCATATCTGTAGACCTATTTAAAGAACGGATGGAGAATATGGTCGTAGGAGCCGTAGCAACAATTCCATCTTATCAAGGCGTTCCCCTTGGAAATTACCCATGTATCAATGGTGGAGCATTTGAAAATAAAGGATATGAGATTACTGCCGATTACACCAAAGCGATTAATAAAGACCTGACAGTATCTGTAGGAGGTTTTCTGAGTTACGCAAAAAATACTGTTATCTCTTGGAATGAGGCACTTAGAACCAAAGACTATGCCTATCGAAAATGGGAAGAAGGTTACTCATATGGACAGGCATTTGGTTATTTAGTCGATTACAGTAATAAAAACGGATTCTTTAATTCTCAGGAAGAGATCGATAACAGTCATCTAACATACAGCTTTGGGACTCCCCGGGTAGGCGATCTTAAATATAAGGACTTGAATAATGATAACATCATAGACGAAAAAGACAAAGCCCCAATTGGGACAGGAGCTCTTCCTCGCTACTATTATAGTTTCAACGGAGGACTTAATTATAAAACTTTTGATCTTAGTTTCATGTTTCAGGGAGTTGGGGAATGGTCTTCAATTTATGGAGGAACCGGAGTCTATGAAACCAGTAATGAAGGCATTTTCGGTTCTTTGCATCGGGATGCATGGACTGCTCAACGATATGCAAATGGAGAAAAAATTACTGCGCCTGCCTTATCTTTAAGCAAATCCGTTAGCCACGAACCAAATGATTACTATTGCTATAACCGAGCTTACTTACGTTTAAAAAACGTTGAGATTGGGTATACTTTATCAGATAATGTTGCAAAAGCGATTTCCGTTAGTAAAATCCGATTTATTCTTAGTGGTCAAAACTTGTTGACTTGGGATAAGATGAAATCTGATGATTTTGGACCTGAGGGAAGTTATACTTCAATTCCGGTATACAGAGTATACAATGTAGGCTTAAACATTCAGTTCTAATAAGGTTAAGCGATTATTAATCATGAAAATTTACTCATTATGAAAAAATATATATTCCTATTCTTCACAATAGTTGCTTCAGGCCTCTTTGTTTCATGTAATGATCAGTTAGATCTACAATCAGACGGCCGTATAAGCATGGATAAGGTTTTCACGAATCGAAACAGAACATTGGGATATTTAAATTCTTGCTATGGACATTGTCCGACTCCATATATGGATCGATCCTCATTTTGTGATGAAGCAGAAGATTGCGACGATAACACAGCCGGATCCAGATATAATGCTTGGTATGCCGGTTCAATTGATGCATCAAATTATGCCGGTTACTCGGCAGATGGAAGTCCATGGGAATATCTTTACCAGGGAATCCGAAAATGTAATGTATTTCTGGCAAACATATGGAAATGTACAGCTTATGCAACTAATGATGAGAAGAAAGGTTGGGCAGCACAAGCTCATACTTTACGAGCCCTCTATTATCTTCAGTTAATAAAAAGATATGGTGAAGTTCCAATTTTTGATAAACCATTAGAAACGAATCATGATTTTTCAAAAGACAGTAAAGCAAAGTTTTCAAAAGTGGTTGCTTTCATTCTTGCAGATTGTGATTCCGCATTGAAAGCACCGACGATAAAAACAGGATTTCCATGGGAAATATACGACAATCAATATGGGATAATGACAAGAGCAATCCCTTATATGATTAAATCAGAAGCAGTGACTTATGCAGCCAGTCCGTTATGGACAGATGGAACATATTCATGGACCGATGCGACAGCAATTAATAAAGAAGCTTTGTATCAATGTCTGAAACATGATTATAAACTTTTTAACGTTGCTCCTTCTTCCAATGCTGCGCAAAATGCATATGCATTATATTTTATAACCAACTCCAATGATCAAAGAGCATTTGACAAAGAGACTATTTATCAGGGTGGCGGTCAAATGGAAGTTTGGAAAAATGCCGGATTGCCCTCAAATGATGGAATGAATAAATCAGGTCCTTGTCCAACCCAGGAGTTAGTAGATAGTTATGAAATGGCAAATGGAGAAGCTCCAATATTGGGATATAAAGGATCGGATCATAACGATCCGATCATAAACCCGAATTCAGGTTATGATCCTTCTAACCCTTATAATGGACGTGATCCCCGGTTTTATGCCTCTATCTATTATAATGGTGCCACAAGATACCTTGACGCAGGTGCTGCAGCTATGAAATTTAATGCGAAAGCTCCATTTTATGGAATCAATGCACAATGTCCCAGCTGGGGCAACAATGTCGGGAATCTGACTTATTCTTTATATAAGTGGAATAACGATTATTGGACAACAATTGCTGGTACTCCAATCGCCCGGAAAACTTTTGTAAACTTCCCTGACGGTGCTAATCTTACCTTAACCTTTAGCGAACAACCTACAGGCGATTATTTGTGGGTTTTGGATAATGGAAGCGAAGTCGTGGGAGTATGGAAGTGGAGAGATGGATCATCTGACGCTGTCAGTTATTACAATGGAAGCCCATTAGATGGCAATTATTACAGTTCGATTGCTTATGCTGCTAATACCTTTACGCCAATAGTAGAGGGTGCCGAAAATATGGATCCTGTTCAGATTCAACCAAACAAAACCGTCGACACTTATGTTGGTGGTGAAGATGGAATTTCCCTGTCAAATCGAACTCATACAAGAACCGGATATTACATGCGTAAATTTAATAACTGGAGATCAGGATCAAATAACAATTCAGATGGGGCCGTTCGTCTATTTCGCTTAGCTGAATTATATCTAAATTTTGCAGAATCCGCTTACCAATCAGCAGGTCCGGATGTTGAGATCAATTTAGAAAGCGACATGACGATGAGTGCAAGAGATGCAGTCAATGCAATTCGAGCAAGAGCAGGTATGCCTGGATTGAAAAGTGGAATGGACGCAAAAGAATTTGAAACAAGATATCGAAATGAACGCCGTATTGAATTAGCATTTGAAGAGCATCGATACTTTGACGTTCGTCGATGGAAGATCTTGAATCAAACGGATAAACTTGTAACAGGAATGCGGATAGAACCTACTCAATCCGGATTTACTTATAATCGTTTCTCTTTTAATCGGAATTGTTCTTCCGACAAGTGGTTGTTATACCCTATTAATCAAAGCGATGTAATTAAAATGATGGGGTTTACAGGCGTTAACTGGCAAAATACAGGATGGTAATTTAAGTTTAGCTTCCTATTTTCTCGCAATAGAAATTAGACTAAACCCACTATTAATATTCAAAATCAGCCCTTGTGATTTACAACAAGGGCGATTTTGAATGTTTAACATACATTCTTCCAGTATTTTCTCAATTTCTTAAATAGTTACATTAACCAAATTTTGTTCGAAAAAATATTCATGAAAAAATTGATTCTAATCAGCATATTATTGATAGGAATAAATATTTATCAATCTTTTGCCAGTGAAGTCAAAGAAACATCTAAAAATCTCGTTAAAATAGCAGGGAAAGATCAACCCGTTACAATTGTTTGTTCAAATTCTCCTCAAATAGAAAAATTGGGGAAGTATCTGCAAAGCTTTTTAAAAGAGCGAAATATTAATGAAAAACAAGTTTTTTTTAATCAGTTAAAAAAAAGTAACAATAAGGGATGGCAATGGATTCTTGCAGATGAGAATGATATTTCATGTTGGAATTTAAAAAATCAAGTATCTTCCTTTGAAAGCTCTTGTAGCAATGAGTCTTTTCAAATAATCGTCTCGAAAGAAAAATCAAGAGTTTATATTGTTGGAAAAACAGAATCAGGAGTAAAGGCAGGAGTTGCAAGGTTAATTTGCAAAATAGCCAATGACGGGAAAGATCTTTGGGTTGAAAACGGCAGTAAGTTCTATAATCCTTTTATTAAACTTCGTTTAATGGACGTAGGAAACTCTGCTCGTCGTCAGGTGCCGATAGGATCTCCTTTCAAAGATACAGACTATGAAACCTGGCCATTAGGAAAGATTCGCCAGTATCCTGAGCTATTCTGGCAATTTGGTTATAATGGAATTGAAGTAGAAGAAGTCAGGGGGTACTCTGCACTTTCAAATGAAAAAATGCCTTCAATTCGCAAAGCCGTTCAAACATTAGCAACTGGAGCAAAAGATTATGGGATGTATGTATCATTGTTTCAGTGGGGGGATTGCTTATTTGACGAAAACGAAATTTTATCATGGAATGATCCGGAGCAGAGAAAAATAATGCGTCATTTCATGAAAGATTTAGCGGAAAGTTATGGAAATTTAGTGGATCATCTGATTATTCATATTGGGGATCCGGGAGGTTGTGAAAAAGATGGATGCGATCATTATAAAACGCCACAAGAAATAACTGCCGGTTTTTACGAAGCTTTTAAGGAAAAAAATCCACAGATAGCCTGCACCTTGAGTACATGGGCCAATGGACAATTCTGGAGTTCTTGTGAACGTTTAGTTGATCGCTCCAATTACAATCCCTATTTCCCGGATATGGCTAATGATAAAACATACAACTTACCAATTGCCGGTGGAGCAAAATTTTTGGATACGACTTTCATGCCCGGTAATATTGGGATTGCGATGCATCGTCTTTACAATAAAGACCAGGCAGAATTAGTTCTTGCCAGTAAGCGGCCTTTAGAGGTTTGGACATGGTATGTCGGAGATAACGAGATGCTGAATACAATATGGCTGAATATGCACGAAATGAATCGGCTTCTCAGCAATATTCCTAAATCTGCTTCTAATGAAATACGTCTATATACAATGGAATTAAGTTTTCATGGATGGCCAGAAATAATTAATTCGTATGTGGGTGCTCAAAAATTATGGAATCCTAATTCTTCACTTGATAAAATAGAAAAGGAGTTTTGCACGGGAGTCTTTGGTCCATCAAATGCAGAGACTATGGTTGAATTATACAATGCATGCGAAAATGGATGCTTTAAAGCATTACCCTGTCCTTCTGATTTTGGCACATCTGCATATAACACGCGATTAAGAAAGATTTTATCCAAATCATTAGAAATAAAATTAGCAAAAGATTGGAAACCTAATTTCTCTTTACC
>JAUZOB010000021.1 GCA_030706665.1 Bacteroidota bacterium | reverse complement strand
CAGATGAGTTTATTTGTTCGTCCCGATGAATCTTCATATGACGCGAAATTCAATCCGATCTTATTTAAAATGGGAAATCTTTCGGAGATTGGGCTTGTTGATGCTGAAATAAAGGGTGCTGCTTCATTCCGGGTAAGAGCTTCTGAATTTTACATTCCGCTTGAAGGGAAGATAGATTTTCAGGAAGAATTAAATAAGTTAAATGAGGAGCTTGAATATACCAGAGGTTTCTTAAAATCGGTTCTGAAAAAGCTGTCAAATGAACGATTTGTTCAGAATGCTCCAGCTCAGGTTGTTGAAGTTGAAAACAAAAAGAAAGCCGATGCAGAAGCAAAGATTAAGGTCCTTGAAGAGAGAATTAAGTCATTCAAATAAAAAAGAGTGGTTTATTACAATAAAATAGCTATTTTAGCCGTTGGTTTGTACTAAGACGGGGGTTAGCCGCCGGGATGGTCTTTTATGGAAGAATTGAATTTATCAGTCATTATTTTATTAGATCTGGTTAATACATTAATGCGGTAATTTCATAGATTGGTTAATTTATGGTTTGTGGTTTAGTATTTTGACTTTCATAAAGTGCTAATCACCCGTTTATAGTACTTTCTTAAATAGGAAATATAAAAGGTTGGCATTGTCCAGCCTTTTTTCTTATGTGATATTTTATGTTGATTTAATATGTTTGGAGGGCTGAATTGTTACTTTAATATTTTTGTCAAAGAAGAATTTGTTTTATAAACTATAAATAAACCAATCTATCATGACTTTAATAAAATCTATTTCCGGAATTCGGGGAACTATTGGTGGTAAACCAGGAGAAGGACTTAGTCCTTTAGATGTTGTGAAATTTACGGCTTCTTATGCGAGTTGGGCTAAACAAGCAGCTTCAAAAGATTCTGCATTGAAAATTGTAGTCGGACGTGATGCTCGTATCTCAGGACCTATGGTTTCCTCTCTTGTCATCGGAACTCTAGTGGGAATGGGATGTGATGTTGTTAATATTGGACTGGCTTCGACTCCTACAACCGAAATTGCAGTAACCGAAGAGGGCGCTGACGGAGGTATTATTTTAACCGCCAGCCATAATCCCAAACAATGGAATGCATTGAAGTTGCTCAATTCAAAAGGAGAGTTCTTAAATGATAAAGAAGGGAAACATATTCTTTCGCTTGCGGAAAAGGACGAATTCGTATTCGCAGATGTCGATTTCCTGGGAACGGTAATTGAGAAAGATTATACGGATATTCATATACAGAAAGTTCTGGATCTTGAACTGGTGGATAAAGATGCTATTGCTAAAGCCGGATTTAAAGTAGCAGTCGATGCTGTAAATTCGGTAGGAGGCGTTGTTATGCCAGCCCTGTTGCATGCTTTGGGTGTTAAAGATATTGTTGAGATAAATTGCGAACCGACCGGTTATTTTGCTCACACCCCTGAACCTCTGCCTGAAAATTTAGTGGAAACATCTGCGATTATTCGGGAGAAGAATGTTGATCTTGGAATTGTCGTTGATCCGGATGTTGATCGATTGGCATTGATCAATGAAGATGGCTCGATGTTTAATGAAGAATATACGTTGGTTGCTGTTTCTGATTATGTCCTTTCAAATACCCCGGGGGCTACGGTTTCTAATCTTTCTTCGTCCAGAGCGTTGAGAGATGTAACGCTAAATCATGGCAATATATATAATGCTGCCGCAGTTGGAGAGGTAAATGTTGTGGCGAAAATGAAAGAGACAAATGCGGTGATCGGTGGAGAAGGGAATGGTGGAGTTATTTATCCGGCTTCTCATTATGGACGTGATGCGTTGGTGGGTGTTGGATTATTCTTAACAGCACTGGCTAAATCAGGATTGAAATGTTCGGAATTACGCGCTCGTTTCCCTGAGTATTTTATGTCTAAAAATAAGATTGAGTTGACTCCGGATATCGATGTGGATGCTTTGTTGGTTAAAATGAAAGAGAAATATAAAAACGAACAAATTAAAGACATCGATGGAGTGAAAATCGATTTCCCCGAATCATGGGTTCATTTGCGCAAATCAAATACTGAGCCGATTATCAGGATTTATACCGAGGCGAAGTCGAAAGTGGCTGCAGATCAGCTTGCGTTAAGTATTATTGATGATATTAAGTCGCTAATATAGTCCGTATAACAACTTGGAAGGTGCCGAAATGTTTTAATTTCTGCATCTGATTTAAAGATAATCGTTTTGTTAATCTTTTTGAAAGAGGGTGTCCCGATAACTGGATTACCCTCTTTTTATTTGGGGGGATATCAAATAATAGATGGAGAGAAGATTGGGTAATTATTGAACCGAAAAGAAATAATGGATGTGAAACGTCGCAGATAGGTTGTTTATTTATGTTCTGAAAATCAATGAAATATAAAGGTGTTTTTTTCATGTTATGGAATTGTTAAGGCAAAAATCAAAGAAGTCTAAAAACGGTGGCCTTTTGAAATTTTGAGAATAGTTTTCGAAAAACATACATATATTTGTCGACCTTGAAAGTCTACTTAAAGAAGAGATTTTATAGTATATTTTATAATAAAAAACTTAAAAACTGATTTTATGAAGGTAACTGTTGTTGGTGCTGGTAACGTAGGCGCCACCTGTGCAGACAATATTGCCCGCAAGGAGCTTTGCGATGAACTCGTGTTGCTTGATATCAAAGAAGGTTTTGCTGAAGGGAAAGCAATGGATATGATGCAAACTGCGAATCTTTTGGGTTTTGATACTCGTGTAGTAGGTAGCACCAGCGATTATTCAAAAACAGCAGGCAGTGATGTTGTCGTTGTTACTTCTGGTATCCCACGTAAACCGGGTATGACTCGCGAAGATTTAATCGGGATTAATGCCGGTATCGTTAGAGATGTTACAGAAAACATTCTGAAATATTCACCGAATGCCATTATTATTGTTATCAGTAATCCGATGGATACTATGACTTATCTTGCATTGAAAGCAAGTGGTCTTCCTAAAAACAGAATTATTGGTATGGGTGGTATTCTTGATAGTTCAAGGTTTAAATACTATTTGAGCCAGGCTCTTAAGAGTTCTCCTAATGATGTTCATGGAGTTGTGATTGGTGGACATGGTGATACTACAATGATTCCTTTGACTCGTTTGGCTACTTATAACGGAACTCCCGCTTCGAATTATTTGAATGAAGAAGAGTTGGAGAAAGTTGCAGCAGACACAATGGTCGGTGGTGCCACTTTGACTAAGTTACTTGGAACATCTGCATGGTTAGCACCTGGTGCTTCAGGAGCTGCCTTGGTTGAAGCTATTGTTCGCGACGAAAAAAGATTGATGCCTTGCAGTGTATATCTTGACGGAGAATACGGCCAGTCAGATATCTGTATGGGTGTTCCTGTTGTTATTGGAAGAAACGGTGTTGAAAAGATCGTTGATTTCAAATTGAACGAAAAGGAACAGGCTGCTTTTGATAAGAGCGCTGCTGCAGTTCGTAACATGAATGGTGTTCTTGCAGAGATGAGCATTCTTGCATAATTTTAGATTCTTTATTCGAATCATTATATTTGCTATCCCGGACTAATTCTAGTCCGGGATAGTTTTTTATATATGAGATATGAAATCCCCATACAAATTATAGAACTTGAGCCAGAGAACTATCATCCTTTGATTGAATGCAGGTTTGATCATGAGAACTCAGGATATTGGGTAATAGACACAGGTGCTTCGCGGAGCGTTTTTGATTCTGGATTGGAGCAATGGTACTCATTGAATGAAGATTCGTCAAATATGCTTCAGTCAGCTGGTATTAATGGAGATCCCTTCAATTCACATGTCGCGGTATTGAAATCACTTTCTTTTGGAGACTTTGATTTGAGCGGAGAGTCAATTGCATTGATCAGTCTGGAACAAATTAATGAATTATATTCTCGTTTTACTGATGTTAAAATTGCGGGACTTGTAGGGAGTGATTGGTTATGCCGATTTAATGCCATTATCGATTTTGAAAGAAAGGTTTTAGTTCTGAATTGTTAGTGGAACGATGATCAAGGGCTGTTTTAATACTGACTATTGGAAATTATTATTAAATCGTAGCCTAAGGTTTATAAAAAAATTCAATATATTTGCCCGACAAGTAAAAAGCATAGATAGAATTTTTAAAAGAAATACCAATGCAAAATAAAGGAGCGATTTGGTTGTTTACGATTGCGCTTACATTAGTGAGTGCGTACTATCTCAGTTTTACTTATTTTGCCAATAAGGTAAGAAAAGACGCAACTGAGTATGCAAAAGGAGATCCTGCGAAAAAACAGGCATACCTTGATTCGATTTCCGGAGAAACGGTTTTAAATCTCGGAGTGAAGAAATTTACTTATCGTGATGTTCAGGACTTAGAGATGAATCTTGGTCTTGACCTTCAGGGTGGTATGAACGTAACTCTTGAAGTTTCAGTAGTTGACATTGTTCGCGCAATGTCAAACTTTAGTAAGGATAAAACCTTCAACGTTGCTCTTCAACGGGCTCAGGAAATGCAAAAAAGTAGTCAGGAAGATTTCGTGACCTTGTTCGGTCGTGCTTTTGAGCAAACTGACCCTAATGCGAAACTGGCAGCGATTTTTAGTACTTTTAACCTGAAAGATAAAGTTCACTATAACTCATCAAATTCAGAAGTACTTTCGGTAATTCGCAAAGAGACTGATGCCGCAATCGATAATGCATTTAATGTGCTTCGTGCGAGAATTGACCGTTTCGGTGTCGTACAGCCTAATATACAGCCATTGCAGACAAAGGGCCAGATTCTTATAGAGCTTCCCGGTATTCAGGATGCCAAGAGGGTAAGAAACCTGTTACAAGGTACTGCTCAGTTGGAATTCTGGGAAACTTATGAAAATGCAGAAATCTACCCGTCTTTGATGCGTGCCAATCAGATTATCAAAGAAGTTCAGAGCGCAGGCGGTATAAAACTTGCAACTCAACCGCTTGATTCTACTGCTAAAGCTGGTGCGAAACCTTCTGCAAAAGTTAAAGGTAATAAGGTTCAGAAAGCTCCTGCTAAAAAGGATTCTTCTCTGACAGAACTCATGGCTCAACCAAAGGCAGATTCAACAAAAGGTGGGAATGTTTCTTTAGAGTCTGCTCGTAAAGATTATCCTCTTTTCAGTGTTCTTAATCCGAATTCTTCCAGAGACGGCCAACCTGTTGGTGGTCCTGTCGTTGGTTACTCACTTGCAAAGGATACTGCTAAAGTAAATGCATTCCTTAAACTTCCTCAAGTTCGTTCTTCTTTCCCAAATAATGTTCGTTTTGCATGGAGTGCAAAACCAATGTCTGAAAAGAGCAACATCTTCCAATTGATCGCATTGAAAGTGAATAGCCGTGATGGACGTGCTCCTTTGACCGGTGACGCAATTGTTGATGCCCGTCAGGATTACGGACAGAGCAAAGCAGAATCCGAGGTCGATATGTCGATGAATACTGAAGGTGCTAAGATTTGGGCCAGAATGACAAAAGAAAACATCGGAAGATGTATTGCCATTGTCCTTGATGGTTATGTGCAGTCTTTCCCGGTTGTTAACCAGGAGATCAATGGAGGTCGTTCACAAATCAGCGGACACTTTACCGTTAATGAAGCAAAAGACTTGGCAAACATCCTGAAATCAGGTAAAATGCCTGCTCCTGCAAGAATTATTCAGGAAGAGATTGTTGGTCCTTCTTTGGGTAAAGAAGCAATCCAGTCCGGTCTTATCTCATTCATCGTAGCATTTTTACTGGTACTTGCCTATATGATTTTCTTCTATGCAGGTGCAGGAATAGCAGCAAATGTCGCCTTACTTCTGAATACCTTCTTTATGTTTGGGGTGCTTGCTTCGTTCCAATCAGTACTTACTCTTCCTGGTATCGCCGGTATTGTGATTACCCTGGGTATTGCGGTTGATGCGAACGTGCTTATTTATGAAAGGGTTGAAGAGGAAATCCGAAGCGGAAAAGGTCTGCGACAATCAATTTCAGAAGGTTACCGACACGCTCTCTCTGCTATTATTGATGGACACGTAACTTCTTTGATTACAGGTATTATCCTTTACGTATTCGGTACAGGTCCTATTAAAGGTTTTGCGACAACATTTATAATTGGTATTATCTCTTCTTTGTTTACTTCAATCTTAATTACCCGTTTGATTTTTGAGAGAAGGTTAAACAAGAATCTGAATATTAAATTTGTTTCTGATCATACAAAAGATATTCTTCGTCATGTAAATGTTCATTTCTTGAACATGAGGAAGTATTTCTACATCTTCTCCGGAACTTTAATGTTAATCTCAATAATTTCTTTCGGAGTCAGAGGCTTTGAATTGGGTACAGACTTCAAGGGAGGTCGTGCATTTGTAATGCGCTTTGATCAACCGGTTAAGGTTGCAGACATCAGAAATGCTCTTACCAATGTGTTTGGTTCTGCTCCGGAAGTGAAAACTTATGGTGATAGCAGAGGAGTTCGCGTTACGACAAATTATATGGTTGATGATTTGAGTAGTCAGGCGGATAACAAAGTAGATGATAAACTGTATCAGGGATTAAAGAAGTTTGCCTCTTCAGGCATTTCTAAACAAGACTTCCTTGAAAAGTATCGTTTGCAATCCAGAAAGGTTGGTCCGACTATTTCTAACGATATAAAAACTCATGCGGTTCTTGCAGTCTTCTATGCCCTTATTGCAATCTTCCTATACATTGCCTTCCGTTTCCGTAACTGGCAGTTTGGTATCGGTGGATTGGTTTCTCTGGCGCATGATACGATTATCGTACTTGGATTCTACTCGTTGATGCATGGTATATTCCCATTCTCAATGGAAATTGACCAGGGATTTATTGCTGCAATTCTGACTATCATCGGTTACTCTATTACTGATACCGTGGTTGTATTTGACCGTATTCGTGAATACAGACGTTTGTATCCGAAACGAGAAAAAATGGATACTTATAATGCTGCAATGAATAGTACACTCCGTCGTACAATGAGTACCTCTTTGACCGTATTGCTGGTATTGTTTGTAATCTTTCTTTTCGGAGGTTCATCAATTAAAGGATTTATCTTTGCATTGTTAGCAGGTGTCGGATTCGGAACTTACTCTTCTGTATTCGTTGCAACACCGGTTGCTTATGATGCTTTAAGATGGTTTTCAAAGAAAAAAGGAGGTAGTGAGAAATAATTCTTTCTCCAGCTAGATATTAAAAACCCCTGATAGATAATATCAGGGGTTTTTTTCTAATTTTAGTACCTTATAAATTTTAAATTGACACATCATGGGATTAAGTGCCGGTGAAATAATGCTTATTTTTTTTGTAGTGCTTCTATTCTTTGGTTCTAAATCAATTCCGGATATGGCACGTACTTTGGGAAAAGGCATGCGGGAGTTCAAAAAAGCTACAGAAGATATAAAACGAGAGATTGAAGAAAGTACTTCCGATGTACGAAAGGAATTTAATGAAGCTTCTTCAACTATTCAGAATAATGTGAATGATTTCAAAAATAAGATAGTGGAGAATGCCACAGAAATCAAAAGTGAGTTGAATGATGTTTCTTCTGCTGCGAATGATCAGGTGAACGAGATAAAAGAAAATTTAAATAAGGATTAAGACCTAAAAGAATCAACATTTCAAGTTATGATTGTTGCTGAAAAGATTACCAAATCATTTGGTAAGTTAAATGTTTTGAAAGGAATAGACTTACATATTCCAAAGGGAGAAGTTGTCTCAATAGTTGGTGCCAGTGGGGCAGGCAAATCTACTTTATTGCAGATAATCGGTACTTTAAGTCAGCCGGATAGCGGTAGAGTTCTAATTAATAATCAGGAAATCGGAAGAATGAGCGAACGTCAATTAGCGCGCTTCCGAAATAAAGAAATTGGTTTTGTCTTTCAGTTTCATCATTTGCTGTCAGAATTTACTGCATTGGAGAATGTTTGCATTCCTGCATATCTGGCTGGGACCAGCAGAAAAGAAGCAGAGAAGCATGCTTGTGAAATCCTTGATATTTTAGGTCTGTCTCAACGGATCCAGCATAAACCCAATGAACTGTCAGGAGGAGAAAAGCAACGTGTTGCAGTTGCCCGGGCTTTAATTAATAACCCTTCTGTGATCATGGCTGATGAACCTTCAGGGAATCTTGATTCACTTACCCGTTCCGAGCTTCATGATCTCTTTTTCCAATTAAGAGACAGATTTGGGCACACCTTGGTTATTGTGACACATGACCAGTCGTTCGCGCAGATGTCTGACCGGATTCTGATTATGAAAGACGGATTGATTCTTGATCAGGAGCCTTGAGTTTATGGATAATCTAGGTTCCTTCCTTGAAGAGAAATATAATTTATACAATCGACTTGAATTTATAAAGGATGATCCGATTCAAGTTCCTCATTATTTTACCCGCAAAGAAGATATTGAAATTTCAGCTTTTCTGACTGCAACAATATCGTGGGGACAACGACAAACTATAATTAGGAATGCCTGGCGACTTATGGAGATTCTCCGATACTCTCCATATGATTCGCTTCTTGATGACAATAATTTAAACTCTGAAATGGTATCAGGGTTTGTGCATCGAACGTTTAATGCCCAGGATGCTTTCTACTTCTTTAAATCTCTCAGAAATATTTATTTAAATCATGGAGGGCTGGAAAAGGTATTTACTGATGGCTATCAGAAAACCGGCACAGTATATGGGGCGTTAATTCATTTTAGAAAGATATTTTTTGAGCTACCTTATCCCGAACATTGTCAAAGACATTTAGCAAATGTAGAAAAAGGAGCTACGGCTAAAAGGTTAAACATGTTTTTGAAATGGATGGTTAGAAGCGATGGAATAGGTGTCGATTTTGGCTTATGGAAAAAGATTCCCGCAGCTTCATTGATGTTGCCGTTAGATGTGCATACCGGGAATGTGTCAAGAGCTTTAGATCTTCTTATTCGAAAGTCCAATGATTGGAAAGCTGTAGAAGAAATAACTGCCAAACTTAGAGTCTTCGATCCTGATGATCCTATCCGGTTTGATTATGCTCTCTTTGGATTGGGAGCCGTTGAGCATTGGGTATGATGATTGAATTTTGTTCTCTCTGTAACGGAGGATTGAAAGAAAAGAGTGAAAATGCATCGAAAGAATATATTCCGTTTTAAAAAATTTGAAGTCCGCCATGAACAGTCCTCGATGAAAGTTGGAACTGACGGAGTCCTATTGGGGGCCTGGACTAAAGTTTCTCCTGATGTAAATATCCTTGATGTCGGTACTGGTAGTGGAGTTGTTGCATTGATGCTTGCACAACGGACTTTAACTGCAAATATCGATGCCATTGATATTGATAAGCTTTCTGTAGCGGAGGCTGAATCTAATTTCAAATCATCCGGATGGAGCGCCCGTTTGAAGAGTATTCACCTGTCATTACAGGAATATGTAGATTCAACTTCGACAATGTATGATCTTATTGTAAGTAATCCTCCGTTTTTTCAGAATTCTCTTCGGGATCCAGATTCCCAAAGATCTCATGCACGTCATACAGATGAATTGCCTTTTGTCGATTTATTGAAAGGATGCAAAAAGTTATTGTTGCCTGGCGGCAAATTATCGCTCATATTACCTGTTGAAGGTGCAGAACAATTTTGCCAAATTGCAGTGAAGAATGGGTTTTATTTAACCCGTTTGACCGAAGTATTCTCTAATCCCTTAAAGAAGTGCCATCGCTGGTTGATGGAATTCTCAAATATAGAGTTTCCTTTAATCAAGGATAAATTGACCCTTGAAAATGAAGAAAGAGGTAATTATACCGAAGAATATCGTCATCTTACTTCCGAATTCTATTTAAATTTCTGATATTTATTGTCGGGGAGTGATTTTGGTGAGATTAAAGTTGTGAATATGTTTTATAGATAACAAGGTTTTCTATATTGCAATTGATATAATCTTTAGGCCTATTCTTAATCTTGCTTTAAAACTGATTTAGTACGAATATTAGCATTGACGAGATATTCATATTTGTAAGAGGCGTTAAAAGAGACAAAGGGAAATTGATATTGCACTTTAGTTGACAGATTACTTTAGGGAAGAATTTAAAATTGTAAGGATGGAGCAATTACTTGACGTTACTCCTTTGCATTGGGCTGGCATTGGAACTGCTATGTTGGTAGGAGCAATTATTGGATTGGAAAGGCAGGTTTTGGGAAAGCCTGTCGGTATTAGAACCAGTATCTTGATTTGTCTGGGAACATATGTATTTGTTGCGTTGAGTAATTCAGCGATGACAGTAAATACAGACCCTTCGCGAATAATCGGTCAGGTTATTACAGGAATCGGTTTTTTAGGTGCAGGAGTAATTCTAACCCGGAACGGAATCGTTATGGGAGTTACTTCGGCTGCTTGTATCTGGATCTTAGCTTCCATCGGATGTACGATTGCATTGGAACACTATCTGACATCGATCAAACTGGCTGTTCTGACTGTGGCCATACTGGTGGGTGTTGAAAATGCAGAGTCGACGTTTAAGGCACTGCAGAAAGGGGTACATCGAAAAGGAGAGAACGAATGATTCGTGGATAGACTCTCTGTAATATAGAAAAAGGGCTATGCAAGAAGTCAAAGTCTCTTTTCCGGGAGGAATTTCCAATAGCGCCTGGGCATATGATTTTTTTGAAGCTTAGGATTGATCCGTTCGGATATACAGATGTGATCAAAGTAGTTTTTCCATAACCTCTGATAGAATATCTCATTCTCAGCGACAGTGTCAGAATGTAACTCACCATTACTTGAATCGAATTGTTTCTCTCTCAATGTTATCTCTGTTATCCCTTTTAGATCGTAATAGAACCCATAATCTCTTTTCATGTCGTAAAGAACCCATTTCTGATCGGCAAAACGGTCTTCAAAATGTCTGACGATTAATGGCAATACGTCAAATGCAGGAGTAATTCCTGAAAAGTAGATGTCGTCACCTGTTTTTTGAAACCGAACGAACTGAAGCATTCTACATGCTTCCTGCAATACTTTCCGTTCTGCCTGTCGTGCAGTTAAGATTACGGGATTCCCGTAGTCAGTTTCTATGTTGTGGTGCGAATCAAAAACAAGTCTGATAAAATCGAATAATAAACGGGTATTGTCATTTTCTTCTGAGAGAAAGATCCGGAATGGAAGATTAATATTCTTTGATGAGAGCTTCTTTTCAAGGCCTTCCCATACTCTTTCTGCTTTGCAGATATCGGTATTTATCTCGAATTTATTGGCCCATAAATAATCCTGATACTCTTTTTGACTGACAAGTATATCAGGGATGATCTTTAAGGAATACGAATCAAACACAGCCGTCAGTAATCCCTCAAAGGTATTATCGTAGATGAAGATGTTCATGGATTGGGCAATGAGAGATTGTTGTCGAATAAAGAGAGTTGAATTCCTTGTATAGTCTTTGATCTGCTTGTGGTGTGCTTTGCCAGGATCTGCTGGCGGATGATCTCGGGATAAAACTCTTTTTGATGTGCCGGTAATTCATTGCAAGTGATAAAATATTTTGCTCTTTTAAGGACAACTCCTATTTTTTTTAAATGTTCCATATTAAGCCGTCGGTACTTTCTTGCATTTATTATCAGGAGGGCTGATTTAACTCCGATCCCCGGAACGCGAAGGATCATTTCGTAATCTGCACGATTTATGTCTATCGGAAACAAATGAGGATTGCGTAATGCGTAACTCAACTTAGGGTCAATCTCCAGATCAAGGTCGGGGTGTTTCTCATTGACGATTTCGTCGGCCTTAAAGTAATAGTAACGCATGAGCCAGTCTGATTGATAAAGCCTGTTTTCCCTTACGAGGGGAGGTTCTTTTAGAGCAGGGAGTCTTTGATCTCTAAGATTGACGGGGAGATATCCGGAGTAATATACTCGTTTTAATTTTTGATCCTGATAAAGTCCGGAAGCAAGTTTGAGTATCTGTAAATCACTCTCCGGAGTTGCTCCTATAATCAGTTGAGTGCTTTGTCCTCCGGGGGTGAAAAGAGGAACCCCGCGATATCTTTTGCGCTCGTCTTGATTCTCAATGATCCTGTTTTTTATTAAAGACATAGGTTCCAGAACTCCATTAAAGTCTTTCTCGGGAGCAAGGCGCTTTAATTCGGGCTCTGTGGGAATTTCAATATTCACACTCATGCGGTCAGCATACAGGCCTGCTTCATTGATCAGGGCTTCACTGGCATGAGGAATCGCTTTTAAGTGAATATAGCCGTTAAACCGATGTTTGATTCGCAGTTCTTTTGCGATTCGGGTAAGGCGCTCCATGGTATAATCAGGATTGTTAATAACTCCCGAACTAAGGAACAAACCTTCAATATAATTTCTGCGGTAAAAATTAATCGTCAGATCGATTAATTCATCTACCGTAAAAGCGGCTCTGGGGATGTCATTACTTCTGCGATTGATACAATAGGCACAGTCGTAGATGCAATAATTGGTAAAAAGAACCTTTAGCAGTGATATACACCGCCCATCGTCGGTGAAGCTATGGCAAATTCCTGCGGCAACAGAATTGCCAATTCCTTTCCCCTTATTGCCACGATTGCTCCCGCTTGAAGAACATGAGACGTCATATTTTGCAGCTCCTGATAAAATTTCAAGTTTCTGCATTAGTGAGTTACTCATAAATATTAGTATTTTTGTCAAAAATACTAATAAAAACAGAAAAGCGCATTTGGTTGGCAAATAAAATCTGCATTAAAGAATTATCCTGTTCTAATGATAGCAGATAATTGCTATATTGCATTTGTGTGGGAATCGTTTTAATGCCCAGCAGGCTCTCTGTTGTTGATAAATACATTTGATTAAAAAGAATTGTAATGAATTTCTTGGCCTCCAATATTCGTTTTTTGCGTAAAGATCGAGGTGTAACCCAGGATGAACTTGCGAAGATGATCGGTGTAAACCGATCAATGATTGGTTCGTATGAGGAGGGGAGAGCGGTTCCCCGAATTTCGGGATTGCAAGCATTGTCGGTTTATTTTAAGGTTGGGATTGATGATCTGATAAATCACGATCTGAGTAACGAAATTCCCGGAATGTTAGATGTTCAGGGGAAAGGCTTGAGAGTATTGTCAACCATTGTAGATTCTCAAAATCGCGAATTAATTACTCTTGTGGGGGTAAAGGCAAGTGCTGGGTATTTACACGGATATGCCGATCCTGAATATATGAATTCGTTGCCTTGTTTCTCGCTGCCGGTGCCCGAATTGAGCAAAGAGCGGACATACCGTGCTTTTCAGATTAAAGGAGATAGCATGCTGCCAATTCCATCGGGCGCTTATGTGTTTTGTGAATATCTTCAGAATTGGAATGAAATGCGTGACGGGCAAAGTTATATTTTGATGACACGCGATGACGGAGTTGTTTTTAAACGGGTATATCATCAATCACGTCAAGGAGAGTTTCTTCTTAAATCTGATAATCCGGAGTATGATCCTTATACACTCTCGGTCGATAAAGTCTTTGAAGTGTGGAAGGCCTTAGGGTATTTGAGTTTTAATTTACCTAAGCCTGATGATGTGAATATGCACAAGTTGTCATCCATGGTTCTGATGATGCGTAAAGAGTTAGATGAAATAAAGAATAAGAAATAAAATGATTAGAATTTCGATGATGTGACGAACAAATATTTGTCCATCTCGTTTAAGGTAATAAGCTTCTTTATAAAACGTATTAATACCTAAAATTATGGAATTTGGTTATCTGTTATTGCATGTAAACTATGGTGCGGTTTTGTTGTCTGCCGTAATGAGTATGCTTATTGGCAGTTTATGGTACTCTCCTTTTGTTTTTGGGAAAAAATTAGTGGAATTGAATGGAATGACAGAAGAGGAGCTTGAAAAAAGATATCCAAATGTTGTAATGTATGGATCATCATTTCTTCTGTCTTTTTTTGCTGCTTTGGTGTTAGCTTTGTTTCTTGATTCATTTCTGACATGGGCCAATGGAGTGATTGATGGAATCTTAATTGCCCTGTTTCTAATCGGAACCTCGAGAGCTTCGGCAATGTTATTAGACAAACAACCGGCAAAGTTGTATTTGATTCATGTCGGGTATGACGTGGTGCGTTATGCGGTTATGGGAGCTATTATCGGCGGATGGCATTGATTGAATCTTAACAAATAGAAAATAGGGAAGGATATTGGGATTTCCTGTTTTTTTTGTTTTTTTGAATGAATATTCTTCGGGCAATATTTCAACAAAAATATTTACAGAATTCCGGAGTGAATGAACTCTAATATGATAAAAAAAATCCTTTTTTTGCTGTTTGTCCTGGTATCATTGAAAGGACAGACACAGCCACTTCCATTGTCTCCGTCTTCAGAAGTCAGTCTAATAACCTGTTCTCCCGGAGATGAGATATATGCCATATATGGACATTCTGCTATCAGGGTAAAAGATGATGTTCAGCGGATGGATGTCGTTTTTAATTATGGTGTATTTGATTTTAATGCTCCTCATTTCATATATCGGTTCTGTAAGGGGCAGACAGATTATATGCTTTCGGTCTGCGACTTCCCATCTTTTGCCGAATATTATAAAGAAGAGGGACGAAGTGTGTATGAGCAGGTGCTAAATCTTACTCCTGAAGAAAGGCAAAGACTATTTGCCGCGCTTCTTGAAAATTATAAAATAGAAAACCGGATTTATCGGTATAACTTCTTTTTTAATAATTGCTCGACCAAAGTAAGGGATATGGTCGTAAACAATGTAAGCGGAAAGGTTTCATTTCTCCCTGAAAGCCTGGCTCCAAGGTCTTTCCGGCAGTTGCTTAAACTCTATATGGGAGGGTGTCGATGGGTTGAACTTGGCATTAATATGATTGTAGGGTCTCCTGCTGATGAGGTTGCTTCTGCCAATGAAGAGATGTTTTTGCCTGAATTTATGATGAGTCATTTCTCTTTTGCCAGCATAAATGTTGCAGGGATTTCAAAACCTCTGGTATCACAGACGAATGTGATTTATCAGGCCCCAGCTCGTCCGCCCTATTATCTTTCCATTTTGAATCCCTTCCTTGTATTCCTGCTTGTCTTTATTTCGGTTTTAACTTTAACAATCATAGAGCTCAGGGGAAAAAAGAATTTTGCATGGTTAGATCCGACGGTCTATGGATTAGTTGGACTTGCAGGCCTTATTATTCTGTGGATAACCTGTTGCTCGGAACATCCTGCAGTGCGTCCAAATCTGAATCTGATTTGGGCACTCCCTCTTCATTTCTTCTTTGCGATAGCCTGGTTCTTTAAGAAAATAAGAGGAGTCTTAAATTGGTATCACCTGTTTACTTCTATACTTCTGATCTTATTCATATTAAGTTCTTATTTCCTGCCACAATCATTTGATTGTGTAGTTTATCTCTTCGTTCTAATATTGTTAAGCCGATCACTGAGGCATGTGTTTCAATTTATCAAGGAACGTCGTATCGCATCGGTCGGGAATATCTGATTTCGTAACAAGTATCGAAGGTTGGGCAGTGGATAAAATCTATTGAAAAAAGATTTTACGTTTATCTTTATGTTGTCAATTTTCTCAGATCAAAAATAAATCAACTTTGAGCAATACACAGAAATACGTTGAGACCCCTCTGATGAAGCAGTATTATCAGATCAAAGCGAAACATCCAGATGCGATTCTGCTTTTTAGGGTTGGTGACTTTTATGAAACATTTGGAGAGGATGCAATCAAAGGATCTGAAATCCTGGGCATAACCTTAACCCGAAGGGCAAATGGCTCAGCAAGCTTTGTCGAGCTGGCTGGTTTCCCTTATCACGCTTTGGATACGTATCTTCCAAAGTTAGTGAGGGCCGGACAACGTGTTGCTATTTGCGAACAGCTTGAAGACCCTAAACTTACCAAGTCGATTGTAAAAAGAGGGATCACAGAGTTGATTACTCCCGGCGTATCGACGAATGACAATATTCTCGAAAATAGGGAGAATAACTTTCTTGCTGCGGTTCATATTGACAAGAACCTGGCGGGCGTTGCTTTTCTTGATATCTCAACAGGGGAGTTCCTGACTGCGGAAGGGAAATTCGAATACATTGATAAGTTGCTCAATAGTTTCCAACCTAAAGAAGTATTATTTCAGAAGGGGAAAGGTACCAATTTCGAGTCCCTCTTTGGAAATAAGTTCTATACTTTTGCTCAGGATGACTGGGTTTATACCAGCGATGCCGCGAATGACCGCTTATTACGACATTTTCAGACCACCTCACTGAAAGGATTCGGTGTTCAGGAGATGCCTTTAGGTGTCATCGCTTCCGGAGCAATTCTCCATTATCTTGATTTGACTCAGCATAACGATCTGAAGCACATTACCGGCCTCTCACGGATTGAAGAGGATCATTACGTGTGGTTGGACCGCTTCACGATCCGGAATCTCGAATTGTTCGGATCAATAAATGAAGGTGCACGGACCTTGGTTAATGTTCTTGATAATACAATCTCACCCATGGGGGCACGTCTGTTAAAAAGATGGGTAGCCCTTCCATTGAAAGATATTTCTCCCATACATGAAAGATTGGATGTTGTTGAATATCTGATCTCAAATCATGAACTGGAGGAAACTATTGAAGAGCATTTAAGACAGGTCGGTGATCTGGAACGATTGATCTCAAAAGTTGCAGTCGGGAAGATTAACCCACGCGAAGTTGTCCAGTTAAAACAAGCATTAGTGGCAATTGAGCCTATTCATGATGCCTGTAAAAATACATCCAATCCGGTGTTGACTCGCTATGCAGAGCAATTGAACCCATGTGCCTTGATTCGCGACCGCATTGCAAAAGAGGTCTATCCGGATCCTCCCACACAGGTGAATAAAGGGAAAGTAATAGCGGACGGAGTCTCCGAAGAACTTGATGAACTAAGGCATATTGCATATTCAGGGAAAGATCTGTTGCTTCAAATGCAGGAAAGGGAAAGTCAGCGTACCGGCATTCCTTCGTTAAAGATTTCTTTTAATAATGTCTTCGGTTATTATATCGAAGTGCGGAATACTCATAAAGATAAAGTTCCGGAAGATTGGATTCGGAAGCAGACATTGGTGAACGCCGAGCGTTATATCACCGAAGAACTAAAAGACTACGAGAGTAAGATTTTAGGAGCAGAGGAAAAAATTCTTCAGTTAGAAACAAGCCTTTTCAATAAACTTGTTTTTGCAATAAGTGAATATATTCAGGCAGTTCAGGTGAATGCAGCGGTTTTGGCAAGAATTGACTGCTTGATGTCGTTTGCTAAGATCTCTCAGTCGAATAACTATGTGAAGCCGATCGTTGATGAAAGCACCGTTATTGATATCAAAAACGGGCGACACCCGGTTATTGAGAAACAGCTTCCTGTAGGGCAGTCATATATTGCAAATGATGTCTATCTTGATCAGGAAGATCAACAGATAATAATTATCACAGGGCCTAATATGGCCGGAAAATCGGCTTTGCTAAGGCAGACTGCATTGATTGTACTGATGGCCCAGATAGGCTGTTTTGTGCCTGCTGATTCGGCAAAAATCGGGTATGTTGATAAAATCTTTACAAGGGTAGGGGCTTCTGATAATATCTCTCTCGGAGAGTCAACTTTTATGGTCGAAATGACTGAAGCCGCTAGTATCCTGAATAATCTTTCCGATCGGAGCCTGATTCTCCTCGATGAACTTGGACGGGGAACAAGTACTTATGACGGGATCTCTATTGCCTGGTCAATTGTCGAATATTTGCATGAGCACCCACAATCGCATGCCAAAACTCTGTTTGCAACTCACTATCATGAGCTGAACGAGATGGAAAAATCATTCCCACGCGTTAAAAATTTTAATGTTACGGTAAAAGAAGTGGGTGACCGTGTGATTTTCCTGAGAAAGCTGGTCGAAGGAGGTTCGAATCATAGTTTTGGAATTCATGTGGCACAAATGGCCGGAATGCCCAAAAGCGTCGTAAAAAGGGCAGAAGAGATTCTTGACCAGATGGAGGACAATTATCGTAAAGATTCATTGGCTAAGCCTGTTCAGGAAATTGCAGGGAAAAGAGAAGGAATGCAGCTTAGTTTCTTTCAACTTGACGACCCTGTCCTAAAACAAATCAGAGATCAGATAAAGAAACTAGATATAAATAACCTGACTCCTGTTGAGGCGTTGAATAAATTAAATGATATTAAACGTCTTACCGGATTGTAGCCCTGCGGAACCCTTATTCGTGAGGGTTTTTTGTAAAAATGAGCAATAAATTTTTTGGAGGGAAAAAATTAAATTCTATATTTGCAACCGCAATTGAGGTTTGCTCAATCGCCTTGTTAGCTCTCTGATTGAAAAAGATGGGGCTATTCGTTCTAAAAAAGGTTAATATGCAGAAGTAGCTCAGTTGGTAGAGCACAACCTTGCCAAGGTTGGGGTCGCGAGTCCGAGTCTCGTCTTCTGCTCACAAGGAGCCCGGGTGGTGGAATTGGTAGACACGTTGGACTTAAAATCCAATGGCCATTGCGGTCGTGCGGGTTCAAGTCCCGCCCCGGGTACTCTTTAAGCCTTGTAAATAACTATTTTACAGGGCTTTTTTATTTCATAACGTACTGAATTCTGACAAAATCTACT
>JAUZOB010000209.1 GCA_030706665.1 Bacteroidota bacterium | reverse complement strand
GATTAAAATATATTTTGAGCCTCTGGTTTAAATTAAACCGTGTATTCGTTTTTACGGACCGTTCTCATTATCAAATGATAAGATCTCATTTATTTTGAGCTTAATTTTTGAGATTTGAGAAACATCAATAAAAAGCTTTCTGCAATTTCTGAAAGAAGAATTCTCTTAATTGTCCAATGTGTTCATTAACAGTTTTTCTATTGTAGTAGTAACTTCCAATGGATTTAAATATTCATAGTCTTCTATCCTTTTGTTTAGGACTAGCAAAAAAAGAGCAGGGATCGATTAAAACCGATCCCTGCTCTTTTTTATTCATATTTTCAACTTCTTCAGCTGAGACTGATTCGCAAGTCTTTAGATGAACAAGTTCACGTTGGCCTGTTCTGCTTCTTCAAGATAATTAGCAACACCGCCGATAACGACTCCATCAATAAGTTCTTCTTGCTTAACTCCCATAATATCCATTGACATCTGACAGGCAATCAGATTGACACCGCTATCCACCGCTTTTTGAATCATAATCTCCAATGCATCGACATTCTTATCGGTCATTCTTTTTCTCATCATACCACGTCCGATATTCGCCATGTTCATCTTCGAAAGTTTAAGCTTCAAACTGGATGAAGCCATCATCATTCCGAACATGCGTCCCATCAGGTCCTTCTTCACCTTGGGTTTCTCAATGCGTTTAATCACATTCAATCCCCAAAACGTAAAGAAAAGCGTCACCTTTTTCCCCATGGAGGCAGCTCCGTTTGCAATTACAAATGAAGCTAAAGCTCTGTCAAGGTCATCACTGAAAACAACGATTGTCTTATTATCTCCCTCCTGTACATTTTTCTGATCACATCTCTTCCCTGCGGTCTTTTCGATAACCGCTGTAATTAATCCTTCCTTGTTATCGACAGAGATCAATTTATTGCCCGTTACATTACACCATGACCGAACATCTCTGAAGAATCCCTGATCGGTAGCCGTTTGTCTGACGCATTCGCCTACAGCGATTTTATCGATGCTCTCTTTTAGCTTCATTATCGGTCCCGGGCATTGCAATCCGCAGGCATCAACTTCCATCATCTTCACGTCTATTTTAGGAAGAACTGAATCTTCTGAATTAATCTCTGAATTATTTTTTAAGGTGATCTCATTACTTTGCGGAGCAATCACTTGTTTGTAGAGAGCAAGGCCTCCTGAAAGATTATAAACATCAAACCCCTTTTGTTTTAGAATTCTTGATGCAACATAGCCACGCAATCCTATTCCGCAAAAAATGTAGATCTTTTTGTCCTGAGGGATCTCATCAAATCGTTTTCGGATCTGATCGACTTCAATGTTATATGATCCCGGAATTGTATCCACGTTGAACTCTTCGGGAGTTCTTACATCCAGAAGAAAAGCCTCGTCAGGATCATAATCCCGCATCTCTTTCCATCCAAGAGGTTTGAAGAGATCATTCAGAATATTCCCGGCATTGAAACCGATCTGGTTTATAGGATCCTTTGCAGAAGAATAGGGAGGAGCATAAGCATGTTCCAGTTCCTGCAGATCGAAAACGGTACCACTGCTTCTGATCACTGCTGCAGCCATATCCAGACGTTTATCAACTCCTTTGTATCCTACGATCTGACATCCGTAAAGCTTTCCCTGATCAGGGCTGAAAGTGATCTTGATAAACATTGGCATCGCCCCCGGATAGTAGCCTGCATGAGACCCTGCCTGGATGATTGTGGATTTACAGGGGATTCCGTTCCTGATCAATTCTTTTTCGGAAAGGCCTGTTGATCCGACCGCAAGGTCAAATACCTTTGCTATTGCCGACCCGATAGAACCTTTATAAGTACTTTTATGACCAAATACCATATTGTCGGCCAAAATACGTCCCTGTTTATTTGCAGGACCGGCCAATAAAGATAAACCGGGTTTCCCGGTTACCGGATGCTTAAATTCAATGCTGTCTCCGACCGCATAAATGTCCGGGATCGAAGTCTGCAGATATTCGTCAACAACGATTCCTCCCGTAGTCCCCAATTCTAATCCGGCTTTCACGGCAAGTGAGGTATCCGGTTTAACTCCCAGCGACATGATTACCAGGTCGGCTTTAAGTGTCCGGTTCCCCGATAATCTGACACTTAAATTCTCTCCTTCATGATAAATTCCTTCCAATCGGGATTTAAGGAAAAGTGCGACCTCTTTGGTCTTGAACTGCTGATGAATTAAAGCAGCCATTTCATAATCAAGCGGAGCCAACACCTGTTCTCCTGCTTCAATGACTGATACTTTCAATCCTTTCCTATGCAGATTTTCTGCCATTTCAAGGCCAATAAACCCTGCACCGGCTACAATCGCATGTTTGGGATTTTGGGTGTCAATATAAGCCTTAATTCGATCGGTATCTTCAACGTTTCGTAAAGTGAAAACACGGGAATCGTTCGCTCCCGGTAAATTAGGGATAACCGCTTTTGCTCCGGGAGATAAGACGAGCTTATCATAGACCTCGGTATAGATTTTACCCGAATTGTGGTCGGTAACCGTAACCAGCTTATGGGTCGGGTCAATATCGGTCACTTCCGACATCGTCCTGACATCTATATTGAATCTGGTACCAAAACTCTCAGGAGTCTGTACCAGCAATCTGTCTCTTTCTTTAATAACCCCACCTAAATAATAGGGTAATCCGCAATTGGCATATGAGATATGCGGGCCTTTTTCAAAAAGAATAATCTCTGCATCTTCATCATCCCTTCTTAATCGGGCTGCAGTGGTCGCCCCGCCGGCAACACCTCCTACGATTACATATTTTGCCATACTTGTTTTTGTTTAAATGACAATACAAATATATACTATTTATTTAGATTCTTATATATTTAGATTTTCATATTACAATCTTAACGACATAATTCCATATTCTCCAGGAATTAGGGGTTAACATTCAGAATGCGAAAAGAATACAGCGATCTGGAAAGACTAACGGACTGACGGTCCTTTCTATGGAACAAATTCAAACAGGCAGCTTTATCCTACCCGGACTGTCATTCGGGATATGTGATGCTAGCAGGTTTCTTGGAATGAATAGACATTGGGATTTGTCACAAATAGAGACAAATGATCCGGTACTTACATTTTTGTCCTAAAAATCCCGATGGAATGAGAGACTCTTAGCCTGTCGGGTATGGTATTATACAGGTTAAAATCAGAATACTTTATAGATGCGGAAACTTCGCGGATGGATTCGGATAAAGAGCCTTATCGTCTAAAATAAAGAATGAATCGCCCTGTAGAATCTTATTTTTCCGAAAGCAATTTATCCCAATGAAGGAGTGTCTTCCCTGCTTCGTCCAGGTCACTCCCCCACACCATGATTCCATCCTCATGACCCCTCATCACCAATATTTGTTTCACGGCCTGCTTCGGATCAAAAACAATATCAATGATCGCTTTTGCCATGGACGGAGTGCCGTACTCTGCCTCCATTGGGGTTGAAGGCACTGTACCATGTTCTATAAATGGGGATTCTAAGGAATCACCAGCAGATTGTTCTGAAAGGATCCTCCATAATTCGGGATGGTGAACATGAATGACTGCTGAGATCCTCTCGCCTCCAGCATCATAAACAGCTGCATGGCTGAGAGATTCAGATGAAGCAGGGACAAGACCAATACACGAGAGTGTATTCAGTTCAATATTCCATTGGTGTACAAAAGCATAATGCCCAACATCGAGATGCAGGATTCCGCCGGTTGCAGATCCGGAAATTACAAATCCCGATTTATAGCGAACAGAGATATTGCCATATCCGACTCCTTCGGGATTTATTCCAATAAAACCCAACTGAAGCAATCTTTCCCTCCATAAGTTCAGATCAGAAAGAATTGAATCAGGGATTTCCGGTTGTGTCTTCTTTTGCTGGCACTTAAACTTAATAACGCCTTCGTTTCTCATTGCTCTCGTTCAGGAAACAAATGAAGAATCCCTTCTTTCGAAGCCTCACAAATTCCCCGTTCGGTAATAAGTCCTGTAACCAGTCGGGCAGGGGTCACATCAAAGCCGTAATTTGCCACCGGACTCTTTTCAGGCATCAGAAGCAGGCTCTTAATTCTCTTTCCATCCCAACCTTCAACATAACGAACTTCTTCAGCATCGCGTTCTTCAATGGGCATCTCTTTGAGACCATCCTTCATTTCAAAGTCGATGCTCGAAGATGGCAAAGCGACATAAAAAGGAACCTTGTTATCCTGAGCCGCCAAAGCTTTCAGGTAAGTTCCGATCTTATTCGCAACATCTCCGTTGAGCGCAGTGCGATCGCTTCCTACAATAACCAAATCGACCATGTCATGTTGCATTAAGTACCCTCCGGTATTGTCAGGGATCACAGAATGAGAGATCCCTTCCTGAAGTAACTCCCATGCGGTAAGTCGGGCACCTTGGTTTCGTGGTCTTGTTTCGTCAACCCAGATATGAAGTGGAATATCTTTTTTATGAGCCATGAAAATAGGGGCAGTCGCGGTTCCCCAGTCAATGCAAGCCAGCCAGCCTGCATTGCAGTGTGTAAGGATATTTACGGGCATTCCCCCTTTTCGCTCGTAGATCTCCTCTATTAAAGCCAGTCCGTTTTTACCAATCTGCTCACATGCATCAATATCTTCCTGCTTAAATTGTTCTGCAAGGCGCAGGGCTTCATTTTTAGCCATCTCTGCATCTTCGAATCCGGAAAGCATCTCAGCCATCTTATCAACAATATAAGCCAGATTAACGGCTGTAGGACGTGCCAGTTTAAGGAAGTCAGCCTGTCTGACCAGGTATTCCTGCAAAGGTTGGTGCCCCAGATAATTATACAGTGAAAGATAGATACCATAAGCAGCTGTAATTCCAATCAAGGGAGCTCCTCTGACCGCCATATCATGTATGGCGAAATAAGCCTCTTCTACAGACCGGAGATTTAAAATTTTAAACTCGAATGGCAACTTCCGTTGGTCTATAACCTGTACGCAGCCCGGATCATCAGGATGCATCCAAATGGTTGTATATGAACAGTCATTTATTTTCATTCTATTCTATTTAATATGACTTGCTCTTGATTTTATTCTCCGGCAACCGGCAATTACTCTCAAATTGCAAAGTCATCTTCATGTCGATGATAACTAAATTTCAGACTGGCTGGCTGCAACCCCAACCTGTTCCTTTTTGATCTGATCAGGATAATCATTGCTTAACGCAAATCGATCCGGGATCTTAAACCGTTTCTTTTCAGTATTGCTGTCTGCATTATGAACTCTTCTCAGTAAGCATTTTATGTCCCCGTATTAATGATTTCTGCAAGCCTGTTAAATCTATGAAGAAAATGAATAAAAACCTCAATTTGAGTACCTCCTTAATTCATGTAAATTGTCCGGACAAAGGAAGGCTCCAACATGATTTATCTTCATTTTATTCCTGCCATTGAATCATTTATACAGGATTCAAAATGCATCTTTCATAATTACGGGACTATTTTACTATTTTTATCCCAAAGTTCTTGAATTATGACCACTCTTTCAAATATAAAAAACATCATTTTCGATCTTGGCGGAGTAATATTAAATATTGATCCTAAAAAGACCTTAGATGAACTTTATAAAATCGGAGTTCCCAAAGTGGATAATCTAAAGGCTCTTCTTGGTCCGGGCTCTCCCCCGACATTATATGAAATAGGGGCCATCAGCTCGGATGAGTTCCGTAGATGGATTAAAGAACAAGCAGGGAGGAATATTTCGGATGAACTGGTTGATAAGGCATGGACGGCTATGTTACTTGATGTTCCTGTACACCGAGTGGAATTTCTGAGACAGCTTTCAAAGGAATACAGACTCTTCCTGTTCAGCAACACCAATGAGATTCACCAACGGCATTATGAACAGAAGTTTAAACAACATTATCATTTTCAGATTGCCGATCTCTTTGAGAAAGTGTATTATTCTCATATCATCGGATTGCGGAAGCCTGAACCGGAAGGATTCCTCCACATC
>JAUZOB010000208.1 GCA_030706665.1 Bacteroidota bacterium | reverse complement strand
GGAAATCATAAAGATTCAATATGATGAATTAGATGATGATCTGCTGAAAAAATACATCAATGTACTGAATGATAGTGCCAACAATCAGTTTAAGTTATTGATCGATCTTCTGCAATGGGCAAGATCTCAAAATGGGAATATGTCGTTTAAGCCAAAAGATATTCAGCTTGCCGGGCTTATTGCGCAAGAGATGATGCTTTACAAGGATAACTTGGACGAAAAGAATATTACAATTAAGAACTGTATCATGCCCGACCTATATGTACATGCTGATTATGACATGCTTTGTACGGTGTTTCGGAATTTAATCAGCAATGCAATGAAATTTTCCTATTCGGGTGGGATTATTGAAATTCTTAGCCAAAAAAATACGACTAAGGTCAATATTGCAATCAAGGATTATGGAATGGGTATGGACGAGCAACAACTGGAGAACCTGTTCCGATTAGAAAACAGATGCTCTACTCCCGGAACTCAGATGGAAAGAGGAACAGGATTAGGATTGCTTCTTTGCAAAGAATTTATTGAAAAACATGGTGAATCATTTACTGTTAAGTCTGAGCCCCGGAAAGGAACCTCATTCTCATTCAATCTTCAGCTTTCCAAGCCGTCCGTTCATTCCTGATAAAGCCGACCCTGCCAGGTATTGCGCTCCTTTAATCGTTTTTCCACTTTTGCAATAAATTCAAAATTCTTGAGACCCCAATTGGGGGCAATGACCATTCCGGCCGGAGCCTGACTGACAAAACGTTCTACGATAATAGCAGGATTTAATCGTTCAAGATAATCTACGACCAGCTCAATGTATTCTTCTACTTCAAATAAGAAGAACCATTCCGGATGATCGAGATACTGTTTTGCCATTACTGTTCCATGATGAATCTGCAACTGGTGCATTTTTACATTCTCGACAGGTAATGCAGATAAAACTGCAGCCTGCTCAAGGATATCCTCTCTGCTTTCACCGGGCAATCCAAGTATGACATGAGCACAGTTGTGTATTCCTCTCCGAGCTGTTTCTTGCAGGGCATATATGGATTCGGCAAATGAATGGCCTCTGTTAATCTTCTGCAGGGTACTGTCTTTACACGATTCAATCCCGAATTCAACCATGACATAGCATTTCTTTGAAAGAGCCTCCAGATAATCAAGGATCTCGTCATTCAAACAATCCGGTCGCGTAGCAATAACCAGACCGATTATTTTAGAATGGCTTAATGCTTCTTCATATAACTCCTTTAATACATCTACCGAAGCATACGTGTTACTATAAGCCTGGAAGTAAGCCAAAAATAACATGTTATGGTATTTTCTGGCAAAGAACTCAATCCCTTTTTCCACCTGTTCTGCCACACTCTGTTTCAGGTTGCAGTATTCCGGCTTGAATGTTTTATTATTACAGTAAGTGCATCCCCCTTTCCCCTTTGTCCCGTCACGGTTCGGGCAGGAAAAACCTGCGTCTATGGATACCTTTTGAACCCTTTCATTGAAGATCTTTCGGAAATTACTTGGGAAATCGTTGTATCGTTTTTCATGCCCCCACGGATAAATCACTGATTTTGTCATAAATATAGAATTCTGGCACAAAGATATAACAAATGAGGAATCAGAATGAATAACAAAAGACATTAAACTGTTGATAAATATTTAACAATTCTTACGCATTAAGCTAACAAATAATGCGCTCTTTTAAGTACCTTTATTGGAGTAAGAATGTGTTAATCCCTTTAAACCTATGTCTATGCTTACCCCAAATGATCTTCAACAGATATGCCGACACGGTCTTACATCTGAAATAGTTGACAGACAATTAAGAAATTTCAGTAAAGGATTTCCATTTTTAAGATTAAAAAAGGCAGCCGGTATTCGGGACGGAATTATTTGTCTGGAACAGCAGGATATTGAAAAAATGTGCCTTTTTTATGATCAAAGCATAAAAGAAGGGCTTATTCCTCTTAAGTTCGTTCCTGCCTCCGGTGCAGCGACCCGCATGTTCCAGGTTCTTTATAACTTCAGACAAGATTACAAAGATGAAGGACAGGCATTGGAACTGTTACAAGAACCTCGATACGCTCAGGTTAAACTGTTTTTCAATTCTCTTCATTGTTTTGCTTTTTACGAAGACTTAGCTCTTGCCTTAGCAAAAGATGGGAAAGCGATTGAAAACGCAACCAAATCAGAGATTATAGATTATCTTCTGACTGAAAAAGGTTTGAATTATGGCAACAAACCTAAAGGATTGCTTAAATTCCATCGCTATGGACTTTTAAGTAAAACTCCGATTGAAGAACACTTGGAAGAGGCATGCAGCTACGCCTGTCCTGCCGATGGGATTATTCGTATTCATCTTACAGTATCACCCCAACACAAGGTTGATTTTGAAGCGAAAATTGAATCTGTTCGTCAGGCTTTTGAACTGAAATATGATGTAAAACTCGATATTAATTTTTCAGAACAAAAATCATCAACTGACACCGTTGCCGTAAATACCGATAATTCATTTTTCAGAAATACAGACGGCTCGCTCCTTTTCAGGCCTGCGGGTCATGGAGCTCTGATTGAAAACCTCAATGAACTCGATGCTGATCTGATTTTCATCAAGAACATCGATAATGTTACAATCGACTCACTTCGAGGGGAGACGATTCGTTATAAGAAAGCTCTTGCCGGACTGTTACTTCAAATCAGAGAAAGGATTTATCATTATCAACAAATTTTAGATATCCGTAATCTGTTTCAAATTGACGATGTCTTAATTACAGAGGTGGTTGAATTCCTAAAAAACACATTACACATCATTCCTTCCCTGAATTTTAATTCTATTGAAAAAGAAGAACTGATTCCTTATCTAAAGACCAAGTTAGACCGGCCTCTCAGAGTGTGCGGAATGGTCAAGAATGAAGGAGATCCCGGCGGCGGCCCCTTTTGGACTTATAATCCTGACGGAACTATTTCTTTGCAAATTGCAGAAAGTTCTCAGATTGACATGAATGATCCCCAGCAGGCTTTAATTGCAAAAAATGCCAGCCATTTCAATCCGGTTGATTTAGTTTGTTCGATTAAAGATTATCGTGGTAAGAAATATGATCTTACCCAATATGTCAATCCGGAAACAGGATTCATTTCTCAAAAATCGCAGAGTGGTAAAGTAATTAAAGTACAGGAATTGCCTGGTCTTTGGAATGGCGCTATGGCCGAGTGGAATACGATATTTGTTGAAGTTCCGGGAATTACATTTACTCCGGTCAAGACAGTATTCGATCTTCTAAAGGATGAGCATCTTACAAATAAGAAAACGATCGAATTAATACAATAAAATTACAATACGCATCTCAATCTGATTTGTTGCGCTATATCTAAAAAATTACTAATTTTGGCAGATTAAAATTTAAAGTTATGGACCAGGGGGCTATGGAATATTTTGATGAAAATGAAATTCAGCAGACAGTTGACCGCTACCTGGCAATGCTTGAAGCAGGCGAAGAATTGTATTTTGATGTTGCCGAATTCGAACAAATTATAGAATACTTTGTAGAAAACGATGACATCAACAGCGGGAAGGAAGCCTTGAAAAGAGCCTTATCCCAGCATCCTACTTCGATCTCTTTGCAATTTAAAAAGGCCACTGTTCTTACTGCAGATTCACAGTACATTGAAGCATTAAAAACATTACATTTTATCAGACATGTTGAGCCTGACAATTCAGAAGTATATCTTATTGCCGGAAATATTTACCTTTTAAAGGAAGAAAGGGAAAAAGCAGAAGATGCTTTTCAAAAGGCAATAGAACTTTCTTGGGAAAATATCGATGACACCTATTTTCAGATTGGTCTTAGCTGGCAACAAGTTGGCATTATGGATGAAGCTGAAAAATACTTCATGCTTTCATATAATGAGAATCCGGACAATGAAAATGTATTGTTTGAATTAGCTTACTGCCTTGAGAAAAATGAAAAGCCTGAAGAAAGCATTCAGTACTACAATCAATATCTGGACATTGACCCGTATTCAGCAACTGCATGGTACAATCTTGGGATCGTATACAACCAAATGGAAGAATTCGACAAAGCGATTGATGCTTATGACTATGCTTTAGCTGTTTCTGATGATTTTATCTCTGCAATATTCAATAAAGCAAATACACTGGCTAATGCAAACCGATACGAGGAAGCAATTGAAGAATACCAGGAATATATAAAACAAGATCCTTGCTGTTCGGATGCATACCTTTATATCGGAGAATGTTTTTTCAATTTGAATAAATCTGAAGATGCACTTAAATATTTTCAGAAATGTATCCGGTTGGCTCCTGAAACAGCTGACGCATGGTATAATGCCGGACGTGTAATGTTCATTGAAAAACAGTTTACAGAAGCCTATCTGTTCTTCAGAAAAGCATTAACAATAGAACCCGGACGTCCTGTTTATAACCTGAGCTATGCCAATGCAGCCGATGCTTTGGGTAAAAGAAGACTTGCAAGGCGGTATTATGCAAAATCAGTTCTCGGAACAAGAGATCAACCTCAGTTTTGGTTACTTCTGGCTGAATTTTATGGTGTCAGAGGGAAAATTGATACTGCAATCACAATTTTAAAGAAGGCTCATTTAAAGTTTGGCGAAAGCACACTCATCAGCTGTCGTCTGGCAGCATATCTTCTGGAAGTTAACGATCAGGCCAATGCCATGACGTATCTGGAGGATGCACTTAAGATCGATGTTGAAAGCTACAATGATCTGTATCTGTATTATCCGAATGCAAAACAGTGTGAGCCTATTAATCAACTGATTACTCAATATAAAACGCTCAAACATATTTAGATAATCATGAATTTTAATCTTCCTTTCATTCCTGAAAGACCGGTAAAGCCAAGACAAAAGGGCCTTACAATGGTTATGGACAAGGGACTGAGTTTACGTGAAGCAGAAGATTTTATTTCTTCAAGTGCTGAGTATGTAGACTTAGTTAAACTTGGTTTTGGAACCGGAATAGTCACCCCTAACCTGAAGGAAAAAATTAAGCTTTATAAAGAAGCTGGTTTAATCCCTTATTTCGGAGGTAGTCTTTTCGAAGCATTCGTGTTAAGAAGCATGTTTGAAGAGTATCGTAAATTTGTACTTGAATCAGGTGTTGAACTTGCCGAAGTCTCCGATGGAGTACTCCATATGCCAAGCGATATCAAATGTGATTTTATCCGTAGACTATCTTCTGACCTCACAATCATCTCTGAAGTCGGATCGAAGGTAAAAGGAGAAGAGATCTCAAATGAGGCATGGGTTGCCAGTATGAAAGCGGAATTAAGTGCCGGATCGTGGAAAGTAATCGCCGAAGCTCGCGAAAGCGGGAATATGGGCATTTATAATTCCGATGGTTCTGCAAATATTGATCTGATCAACCTGATCAAAGAGAATATCGATTTTAACAATGTTATTTGGGAAGCTCCGGATAAGAAACAACAAGTATGGTTCATTCAGCAATGTGGTCCGAATGTAAACCTTGGGAATATTCCTCCAACCGAAGCAATCCCGCTCGAGACCCTTCGCATTGGCCTTCGTGGAGATACTCTGCTTGATTATTGTCCTAAATTCGAATTTTAAATATCTGAATAAATCTTTATGAGAACTTATGGTCTCATTGGATATCCATTAGGGCATTCTTTCTCTAAAAAATTCTTTACCGAGAAATTTGAGAAAGAATGCCTTTCGTGTATCTATGAAAATTTTGAACTACCCAATCTGGATCTGCTTCCGGAGGTTTTGAATGCAAATACAGAGCTTGTAGGTTTAAATGTTACCATTCCTTATAAGGAAAAAATAATTCCATTCTTAAATGAAACCGATCCTTCAATCAATGAAATCGGATCGGTAAATACAATCAGGGTTTCCAGAAAGGGTGATGGTTCTTTTCATCTGAAGGGATTCAATACAGATGTATATGGTTTTGGAGGATCGTTAAAACCGCTGCTTAAGCCCCATCACCAAAAAGCATTGATACTTGGAACCGGAGGAGCATCAAAAGCTGTAGCCTGGACTCTAAAACAGTTAGGTATAGAGTATCGTTTC
>JAUZOB010000207.1 GCA_030706665.1 Bacteroidota bacterium | reverse complement strand
TAGTATTCTTCACTCATTGTATAAATATTTCGTATTTCGTATTTCGTATAAACACGAAACAAAGATAAGGAAATCCTACTTTGAATTATCAAATTTGGCCACATAAATAAGTTCTTCGACCTCTCTTTCTAATATTTAGAACATTAATTTAGGAGCTATTAAAATTGCAAGTATTTTAATAATTATTCATGGAGTGGCTAATCATACCTGATTATAAAGTCAAGGCTTAATCATTAATTTATAAGAATGGTAAATATCAGAAAATATCACAAACCCGTAAAATCTAATCCAAATACAGTCAAATTGAATTACATTTTTCTTCCAAACAACAATTGAGCCGTACAGCAAAATTATTTGAGCTGCAGAGAAAACACCCTTCTGCTGCTTTCATTCTATTTTTGCATCACATATCAATATGATTTCAGTATAACTTTAAAGACTTCTTTATGGTATAAGTATTCCAAAGCGAAGCAACGTCCATTTTTGGTTTATCAATTAATAAATATACAAGGAGCGATTGATGTGAAATTTACAGAAAAGCTCAATTAATAAACATAACATCACATGAATATGAAAAAGGTATATTTTGCTCTACCTATAATTGCTGTATTCCTTGCCTTTATAAGTGTGCAGGGTCAAATAAATTCAATCTCTAAGGAACACAGTCTGTCGAATATGGGGAATAAAAGCAAGGAGAAAGCTCTCCCGCTTTCAGGAAATGAAAAAATTCTAGTGGCTTATTTTTCTCATAGTGGCAATACTCGTGAAATTGCCAATCAAATTCATAAAAAGGCAGGTGGCGATATTTTCGAAATTCAACCTGTAAAACCGTATCCCAACGATTACGATGCGGTTGTGAAACAAGCACAGGAAGAACAGGCTGCTCATTACAAACCAGTATTAAAAACAAAAATTGAAAATATTAAATCGTATGATGTAGTTTTCATAGGTTACCCTAATTGGTGGGGAACCATTCCCCCACCGGTCAGAACCTTTTTATCGACATACGATTTTTCGGGAAAAACCATTGTGCCTTTTTGTACACATGAAGGAAGCGGCCTGGGCCAAAGTGTAAAGGAGATATCAAAACTTTGCCCGAAATCAACCATACTTAATGGTCTTGCCGTTAGAGGGAGCGATGTTCATAAGGCACAAAATGAAGTTTCTCAATGGCTGCATAAAATTAAAATCACAAAATAGGTGTCGTTTTGCAAAGCAAACTGCAATTATAAATATTGAGGGAAATACAAATGAGTAAGAAAGTATTAGTATTGTCTGCAAGTCCCCGACGTGGTGGTAATTCCGATTTACTGTGTGATCAGTTAATCCAGGGAGCACAAGCAGCCGGACACTTTATTGAAAAGATCTTCTTAAAAGACAAGAAAATAAACTATTGTACAGGATGCGGAACCTGTTATAATAGAGGTAAGGACTGTGCCCAAAAGGATGATATGCTAGAAGTCCTGGAAAAAATGATCGCAGCAGATGTAATTGTAATGGCAACTCCGGTGTACTTCTACACAATGAATGGGCAAATGAAAACTTTAATCGACCGGACTTGTTCTCGTTATACTGAAATCAACAACAAGGACTTTTATTTTATCGTAACGGCAGCTGATGAAAGCAAGCAAGCGATGGGAAGAACCCTTGAAGAATTCAGAGGATTTACCTATTGCCTGGAAGGAGCTAAAGAAAGAGGCATTATCTATGGAACCGGTGCCTGGAATATGGGAGATATAAAAAGCAAACCTGCTATGAAAGAAGCCTACCAGCTAGGAACAACCATTTAATTGCATGAATTTCTTACTTTTTGTATTGCCAGTACATCAAATGGTTGCGAAAATCAGACAAAAGCTCACGTGACACGTGAGAAGTATTCTCAATATGAGCGATAAAAAATAAACAAACAGAAAGCCTTGGAGTAAAGACACGTCTTTCAGAATATGGCGTAACAGCCGATAAAATTTCCGTTGTGATTGAACAGTTAAAAGCTCATGGATTGACAGCGCTCTCCGAAACTCAGGACATAACCCTGAAAGTAAGCCGGAAGATTCTTGAAAATGCTTTATAATTTGCATTTCTCTTCCTGCCCATCCAAGAGACAGGAACTGCTTCTGCTATACCAAAACAGCAACAAGAGTTTTATATTTCGTAATATTGAAGATCTGATAAACGAGAAGTACCTTTATCAAAAAAATGCCATATGAGTTCAGAAAAAAAAGAAGCATTAATATTTCATTATGACGACATCTTCTTTAGTTATTATTTCAATGATGAAAGAATTTGTCGGCAAATGATAAAAGAGCATATGCTTGTCTACGTTTATTCCGGTGAAATACTTTTGGAGGAGGATAATAAAGTAATAAAAGTTCATAGTGGGGAGTGTGTGTTTCTGCGAAGAGACAACCGTGTCAACATGACAAAGCAACCCAAAGGGCAAGACCAGTTTAAAGGGATTTTCATGAACTTCAAACGCAACTTTCTGAGAGAATTCTATCAGACTATTGAAAAGCAAGAGCTATCCCTGAAAACTGAAAAATACAAACAGAGTGTAATAAAACTGCCCAAAACCCCGGATATTGACAGTTTATTTCAATCGATGATTCCTTATTTTGACACAACAATTCAACCAGCCAAAGAATTGATGAAATTAAAGTTACAGGAAGGTGTTTACTCTTTACTAAACATAGACAAACGTTTCTATCCTGCTCTGTTTGACTTTACTGAGCCCTGGAAAATAGATATTCTTGATTTTATGGAGAAGAATTACATGTTTGATCTTTCTGTAGAAGAAATAGCTAATTTCACCGGACGAAGTCTTGCTACTTTCAAAAGGGATTTTAAAAAGATAAGTTTCCTCTCTCCGCAAAAATGGCTGATTGAGAAAAGACTTAAAGTTGCATATGACAAGATTCAAAATGAGCACAAGAAAGTTTCAGACATATATATTGAAGTAGGATTCAAAAACTTATCACACTTTTCATCTGCCTTTAAAAAACAGTACGGATATTCTCCTTCCACTAATAATTGAGCGTCACAACAAAAATATATGAGCCGCAGGGAAAACCTTTCTCTGCGGCTTTCATTTTACTTTGTACCCATCTAACCAGATGAACTTTTGCAATAGAAAACTAACCACTTCGGGAATGTTCGGCACATGGGTGGCTATGTTTATTGACTGGATTGTAAAGTCAATCATTTTTATATACAGGTATATCAGTGGAAAATGGATGCAATTTAAAGCAATATAGCATTGAAAGTTTACGAATCGAACAAGAAGAAAAACCGTATTAACCATTATGCAGTTTAAAGCATATCGCTTTGAAAGGGATGACACAATTTTTGAAGATAATAGAACACCTAAAAAATTTTGATCATTAAATGGAGTGGTATCACCTGGAAATAAATTTGAAAAAATTTATATAAAAGGCGGATTTAAGTTATGAGTATAAGTGAAATAGCAAACAAAAGACACACTTAATAAAACTTAAAAATAAAGGCATATTATCATGAAGTATAAAGAATTAGCAAAAACCGGAGAAAAAGTATCAGTAGTAGGTTTAGGATGTATGGGAATGAGTGCAGCCTATGGTAAAGCAGACGACACAGAAAGTGTTGCAACATTAGAATATGCATTGGATCTCGGAATTAACTTCTGGGATACGGCTGATATTTATGGCAATGGTGCAAACGAAGAATTGATTTCCAAAGTGTTGGTTCCCAATCGCAATAAAATTTTTATTGCGACAAAGTTTGGATTCAGGATAAGAGGTGACGAAGGAGATGTATTTGTGGGTGGCGAGAGTTATGTAGATGCTTCACCCAAATGGATGCGACAGGCAGTAGAAGACAGTCTTCGGCGTTTAAAGATTGAAACAATTGATCTCTACTATGCACACCGTGTTGATCCCAATGTTCCGGTTGAAGAAACTGTTGGAGCAATGGCTGAATTAGTAAAAGAAGGCAAGGTCCGTTACTTAGGTTTAAGTGAGTGCACTCCCGAAGATTTAAAAAGAGCCTATGCTGTTCATCCGATCACTGCAGTGCAAAGTGAATACTCTTTACTTACCAGAGGTGTAGAAGATGCAATTTTACCATTAACCAAAGAGTTAGGAATCACTCTTGTGCCATTTGCGCCATTAAGTCGTGGATTGATTACCAATAAATTAGATGTAAGTTCTCTTGCTTCCAACGACTTTCGTAAGAATCTGCCAAGATACCAGGGAGAATACTTAGACAACAATCAGAAACTGTCAGCTGCATTTGCAGAACTCGCTGAAAGTAAAAACTGCTCACCAGCTCAGTTCGCAATTGCATGGGTAATGGCACAGAGCGACAATATTATTCCGATTCCCGGAACAAAACGAAGAAAGTACCTGGAAGAAAATGCGGGTGCAGCTGATATAGAGCTGACAGCAAAAGATTTAGAAGATATTGAAGCAATTGTCAGGAAATATCCAAACATAGGGCCACGTTACAGTGCTCGTGAAAATAAGTTTGTTAAAAAATAAACTATGCAAAAAGTAATATTGAATAATGGCGTAGAAATGCCCATTTTAGGATTCGGAGTGTATCAGGTACCTGATGCTCTGGAATGTGAAAGAAGTGTCCTCAATGCCATACACACCGGCTATCGTCTGATTGATACCGCAGCGGCCTACATGAATGAAGAGGCAGTAGGTAACGCAATCAAAAAAAGCGGTGTGGCAAGAGAAGAACTATTTATAACCACCAAACTCTGGATTCAGGATGCTGGTTACGAAAGCGCAAAGAAGGCTTTCGGGAAGTCGCTGAAAAAGTTACAACTCGATTATCTTGATTTGTACCTGATTCATCAACCCTTTGGCGATGTTTATGGTGCATGGAGGGCAATGGAAGAGTTATACCGGGAAGGCAAGATTAGGGCTATCGGTGTTAGCAACTTCCAATCCGATCGATTAATGGACTTGATGATCCATAACGAAATTACTCCTGCTGTGAATCAGATTGAAACACATCCTTTCTGTCAGCAAATTGAAACTGCAAAATTCTTGCAGGAAAACAAAGTTCAGATTGAATCCTGGGGGCCATTTGCCGAAGGCAGAAATGACATTTTCAAGAATGAATTACTGGTTTCCATTGCAGGGAAATACAAGAAATCCGTTGCTCAGATCATTCTGCGATGGTTAACCCAAAGAGATGTAGTTGCTATTCCAAAATCAGTTCACAAGGAAAGAATGATCGAAAATTTCAACATTTTCGATTTTGAATTAAGCACTGAAGATATGGAGGCAATCGTAACGCTCGACACGAAAGCGAGTTGCTTCTTAGATCATCGTGATCCGGAAATCGTGAAATGGCTGGGTACTGTCAAGTATGACATTTCGTAGGTAGAATAAAAAATGATTAATTAGAACGAAGAAAGAAATGACAAATTCAAAAAGTCTTATCGCATATTTTTCACGCAAAGGATATAATTATGTGGGAGGTCGTATTGTAAACCTGCCAATTGGAAATACAGAAGTAATAGCAAAGAAAATACAGGAATTAACTGGAAGCGACATGTTTCATATTGAAACAGTAGAATCTTACCCGGAAGATTATACAGAAAAAACAAATGTTGCACAGGAAGAAAAGAGGGAAAATGCCAGACCTGAGCTTACAGAAACAGTAGATGATATGGATTCTTATGATGTGATTTATATCGGGTATCCAAATTGGTGGGGAACGATGCCGATGGCAGTATTTACGTTTTTAGAGTCGTATGATTTTTCAGGAAAAACTATTATTCCATATTGCACACATGAAGGTAGTGGAATGGGTCATAGCGAACGTGATATCAGGGAACATTGTCCGAATGCAAAAGTGCTGTCTGGCTTGTCGATTCGGGGCGACAGTGTTGGCAGAGCAGGCAATGATGTTGCAAACTGGCTAAAAACGAAGAAGAACTAAAGAACATTTCACACATCTCTCATCCGCTTTTAAAAGACAGTAGGGATATTCTCCTTTCAATTGGCAATTGAGCTTTACCGCAAAAATCTTTGAGCCGCAGAGAAAACATCTCACTGCGGCTTTCATTTTATTTTTATATCCCATTAACAATGCGATATAAAAATAGCTAAG
>JAUZOB010000206.1 GCA_030706665.1 Bacteroidota bacterium | reverse complement strand
TTAATGTCCATTGCAATGTAATCAATCAAATGATCCCGCATCAGGTCTTTCAATACTTCCGGATGAGTTCCATTGGTGTCCAGCTTTACAGACAAGCCTATTTCTCTGACTTTTAAGATGAATGTTTTCAGTCCGCGATGCAGGGTTGGTTCCCCTCCGGTTATCACCACACCATCCAACAAATCCTTGTTCTTACAAATATATTGCAGTACTATCTCCGGTGAGAGTTCATCGTCAGAATTCTCAATCAATTGCGGATTATGACAATACGGACAACGAAAATTGCATCCTTTGGTAAAAACAATGGATGCAATTTTCCCGGGATAATCCGTAAGAGTATGTTTCAAAAATCCGCCTATTTTCATCTTTGAAATATCATGTTGCTTTCTACAACCGAATCCGAACCTCAACCCTCTTTTTGACAAGATTCTGGTGACTAATTCCTGTAATCATAGAAGTGGAGGCAACTAAAACAAACGATAAGAAATCACATCATTTGGATTATAAACGACATTCCCGACGTCTAAACTCTTCCTTCAATTTTTTAATGCATTCGACGCAAACGCAATCGTTATAGATCGATGCCAGGTATTGTCTTTCTTCAGGAGTCAGGACCACAGTTGCACATTGACAATTTACAATATCATCGTGTCTGCACTCGAACTCCTTTCCGCAATGAGGACATTTCTTGTTCATAATAGCCGGATTAGTTCTTTATTAACATTGTTTACAACACTTCGGCACATTCCGTTGTAAAGATCCCGTTTTTATCAAATAGTCTGCGCTGGGTAAACTCTGCCTGCTTTCCGTCGTTCCATTGTTCCACAGGACGCAGATACCCTACAATACGTGAGAAGACTTCACACTTTACCGATTTGCCGGCTTCAAGACATTTGGGGCACAATTTATGCTCTCCAAAAATATATCCATGTTCCGGACAGATGCTGAAGGTCGGGGAAAGCGTAATATAAGGCAAACGGAAGTTCTTCGTTATCTTTTTAATCAGATTCTTAACGGACTCGACATCCGGCTGTTTCTCTCCGATGAAGGTATGAAAAACAGTTCCTCCGGTATATTTGGTTTGTAAGCCATCCTGAATGCGAAGTGCTTCGAACAGGTCGTCCGTATAATAGACCGGCAACTGAGTCGAATTGGTATAATAGGGTTTTGCACCATTACGGACCTGCTCCTCATTTGCAACAATGATGTCAGGATATTCGGCTTTATCAATTTTAGAAAGACGATATGAAGTCCCTTCGGCAGGAGTTGCTTCGAGGTTGTATATATTATCAGTCTCTTCCTGAAAAACTTCAAGTTTTGATCGCATGTGATCCATGACTTTCTGAGTGAAAGCATATCCGTTCCCGGTAGTAATGTCACTTCCCAGGAAATTCAGGCAGCATTCGTTCATTCCGACAATTCCAATGGTTGAGAAGTGATTTTTCCAGAACTTACCGGTTCTGGCTTTTACATGACGCAGATAAAATTTCGAATAGGGATAAAGCCCTTTTTCTGTAAAATGCTCGATTACTTTTCGTTTGGTCTCAAGGCTTTCTTTTGCCAATTCCATTAATTTATCCAGGCGATGGAAAAAATCATCTTCCGAACCGGATTCATAACCCAACCGCGGCATATTGATCGTTACAACCCCTACGCTTCCGGTAAGTGGGTTTGCACCGAACAATCCCCCGCCCCTCTTTTGCAATTCCCGTTTATCGAGTCGAAGACGACAACACATACTGCGAACATCGTCAGGTTTCATATCCGAATTCACAAAGTTCGAGAAATAAGGGATCCCATATTTAGCGGTGATTTCCCATATCTTCTGATAAGAAGGATTGTCCCATTCAAAATCAGGAGTAATATTATAAGTCGGGATCGGGAACGAAAATACACTTCCGTTAGCATCGCCTTCGGCCATCACCTCAGCAAAGGCTTCATTGAAAAGATCCAATTCAGCCTGAAATTCGCCATAGGTCTCAGCCTGCATTTGTCCGCCTATTATGACCGGTTGATTCTTCAAGGGTTCAGGAACTTTCAGATCAAGGGTGATATTGGTAAAGGGAGTTTGAAACCCCACACGGGTCGGCACGTTGATATTGAACATGAATTCCTGAAGAGCCTGTTTTACATGAGAGTAATCCAAATTATCATAACGGATAAAAGGAGCCAGATAGGTATCAAAGCTAGAGAATGCCTGAGCTCCGGCAGCTTCGCCCTGCATGGTATAAAAGAAGTTGACAATCTGTCCCAGTATCGTCCTAAAATGCTTTGCCGGCCTTGCTTCCAGTTTGCCGGAGACGCCCTTAAATCCGGACATCAGCAGATCTTCCAAATCCCATCCGACACAATATACGCTAAGGAAACCCAGATCATGAATGTGGAACCGCCCGGACTGGTGTGTGTTCTTAATTTCATCGGAATAGATTCTCTCCAGCCAGTATTGTGAACTTACAATCGTTGCAATGTGCTGATTAAGTCCCTGCAAAGAATATGATGAATTTGCACTTTCTTTAATTCGCCAGTCATCAAGCTGAAGGTATTTTTCAACAATATCGAGATTGGAAAACAATTCATTGGTATTCCTTATATTTTCATGTTGTTTTCGGTATAGAATGTAGGCCTTTGCAGCATCGAACAGCTTATTCTCAAACAAAACGTTTTCTACGATGTCCTGAACTTCCTCAACCGTTGTTTCCGGCTTTTTTAATTCTGAAAGATGCATTTGATTCAACACATCGTCTGTAAGCTCTTCAGCCAAACTCCTATCACGTTTGCCGGTTGCCCGTAAAGCTTTGAAAATTGCCAACGTAATTTTTTCGGTTTCGAAGGGCACGACACGTCCGTCACGCTTACAGATCTGTTTATTTTTTAAGACACTACTCATTTTAATTCAATCACAAAGTTTAACATGTTGACAATTTTAAAATGGCAGCCCGCGAAATGAAAAACAAATAAAAATAAAGAGAGTAAGTTCTTTATCCTTCACCTTTCACCCGAAAGCTACGAAACTGTTTCAATGGCAGGTCTTCTGGCTCGTTCTGTCCTGACCGGCCTTCCCATCCTTACAAAGGACAGTGGCAAAGCGGATTGTCAAGACCCATTAAATGAACTGACAGCTACGGGGATAGCTCCTGATTCTCACAGGATTCCCTTTTAATCCCGAATAATTCGGAAACCATTAAAATTGACAGGACAAAGGAACAACATTATTTCAATTTGATTTTCATCCCTTCTCCTTTTTAGTTTTCAACAACTGTTGATAATTCTTTTGGATACTGAAAATGAGAAGCTTTGCGATCATTTCTAATTCGGGATCTACTCCAATAAAAATCTTCGTCACATTCATAGTGACATTTTAGTTGTCCATAACTATGTGTTATTTAATGTCAGAACTCTGTTAATGAAAGAACTCCGTCGTTCCTAAAACAGGACTTCTTTTTTGATTGTGAAATCTGCAATTGGAGAAAATCACTACAAAAAAATGGGACATCTCCGCTGGAGTGCCCCATTCTTTATTTCCATTAAGGAAACAGTATGCACAATTGATATTGATGAGTCTTGAAAAAAACACCATGTTAAGCTTCGCTTTGAAAGTTCTCAACATGGCTTTTTTATTTCAACCTTTTAAAACTTATATGCTCCAAGGTTTTTTAATTACTCATACAGGCTCATCCTGATGGTACTCCTCATCATACCTGTCATCGGATTCACTTTCGATGGTGCATCTTCTTTAGGTGGAGAAAGGATAATGCCGTTCACTATTTCCATAGCTTCGTACCTACTCATCCCTTCCTGCATCAATTGATCAACTTTCTGCTTCGCTGTCATCACCTTCTGGGACAGATAATCCTTTAACTTTTTCTCACTATACAGCTTTTCCAGATCGTTCGGTTTGTTATCTTCCATCCAATTTAAATGTGCTACTGCCATAGATGTCAGATAGGGCGGAATTTGTACGCTTGTTTTCATGTGCATTTCTTAAATGGTTTTAGTTCTATTTACGGGTAGATCAAAATAAGGTTCATGATATTTGTCATTTTTTCCCATTTTTTTGCATTTTTTAATGATTAATTTATTTCTTAATACTTATCTATAATTAAGCATACACCATTATAAACATTACATTCAACCAATATGGCATACATACAAACATATTAATATTCATTGAGTTAAATCTTATTTCATCATTCAGAAACAACTTAAAACAAGAATAATTTCCCTGTCATTTTATGACTTCCATAATATTTTATTCGGAAGAATTTATTTTCAAACTACATACTTTACAGTATATATTCAACTTTAAAAAAAAGTAATTTCTACTATTTTCATCTCTTTAGGAAGAAAAAAGCAGACTCATGATGTTAATTCGAAAGATGCGACAAGCCGTACTTTTTCCCGATTATTTTTTGAGATAAAACATTATATTACATTTGATTTTTCGAACATTATTCGTCTTATATTGAATTAAATCATTGAACAATGTATATTGATTTAACACAAACATTTACGGACAGCATGCCTGTTTACCCCGGCGATGAACAATCACATCTCACTCATGTGAATTTTTTTGAAAGCGATAAATACAACAATTACAAAATCATCTCCGGAATGCATGTGGGCACACACATTGACGGACCAATGCATTTAACCAATAGCCCATTATTCCTGTCTGACATTAACCTGGATTCTTTTATAGGGAAAGGATGTCTGATAGATGTTGCAGGACAGAAAAAGATAAGATGGGATGAATCATACAATCAAATTATACAGGAAGGCTTCATTGTCTTGATTTACACGGGTCACTCCCGACATTTCGGATCACCAGAGTATTTAAAAGATTACCCGGATATGGATCCTGCCTTTGCAGAGAAGCTAATTGACTTAAAGGTAAAAATGGTCGGGATAGATACATTATCTCCTGATTTTGCACCTCATGAGATTCATAAAATGTTATTGAGTAATCATATCCTAATTGCCGAGAATCTTACTAATCTTGAAAAACTGATAAACATCAATTCATTTGAAGTCATTGCGTTACCTCTAAAGGTTAAAGCCGACAGTGGACCGGCAAGAATTATTGCAAGAGTTCTCTCCTAATTTTCAATCACACATCTCTTTAAAGACAATACGAAATGAATGGCTGACACCACTCATTTCGTATAGGAATTCGTTTGATCCGTCAACAGCCAAGGTCGACTTTCCCATTTCCTTTTGTTGCATCACTGGCGTTCTAAAAGACAGAACATTCATAACACCCTGATAATAATATTCAAGCTATCGGAACATCCATCAATAAGACTTCAGTATCAGGGCTAACTGCCTTAATAGTAATCTTATCCGTATCCCAGACTCCAAGTCCGTCCCGGATACTTAAAACTTGTCCATCGACCGACGCTTCTCCATTGATTATAAAAACATAGACCCCATTGCCTTTTCGTTTTATCGGATAATCAATTGAAAAGCCCGAATCAAATTTGCCTAAATAAAACCAGGCTTCCTGATAAATCCACACTCCTTCATCCTCCGGATTCGGAGATAAGATTTGCTGTAGTTTATTCTCACGATCTGTAAGATTCAACGTAATCTGATCATATCTAGGGACTACATCCTTCATATTGGGGAAAATCCATATTTGCAATAACTTAACCGGATTCTCTTTGCTATGATTATATTCACTGTGATAAATCCCCTCTCCGGCACTCATTACCTGTACCTCTCCATGCTTAATAATCTGCACATTGCCCATACTGTCACGATGTTCCAAATCCCCTTCGAGAGGAATCGTGAGAATCTCCATATTATCATGAGGATGAGAACCAAATCCCATACCAGGAGCTATATAATCATCATTTAACACCCTAAGCACACCAAAATGCATCCTTTCAGGATTATAATAATTTGCAAAACTAAATGTGTGATACGTGTCGAGCCAACCGTGATTTGCATGGCCTCTCGTTTCCGCTTTATGAAATACAGTTTTAGCCATTTCAATTAATCTATTTACATTCAGATATAGTAAACAACCACGGATACATTTTGTTTGCCATCTTTCTTTATCCGCAACTACAAGTCTAACAATATAATTTTTACACCCCCGACAATTTCCTTTT
>JAUZOB010000205.1 GCA_030706665.1 Bacteroidota bacterium | reverse complement strand
TGGTAAAATCGGAAATTCTATCGTTGAAAACGATTATCTTGAGCTTGCAAAAGGTATTGTTAAAAAGGCAGAAGAAAAAGGTGTTAAGATTCACATCATGACTGATGCGATTGCTGCTGATGCTTTCTCTAACGATGCTAACACTAAAATTGTTCCTGTTGACCAGATTGAAGACAACTGGTTAGGTCTTGACTCAGGTCCTGATTCTAATAAAGCTTTTGCTGAAGTTATTAAGAATTCAGGCACGATCCTTTGGAACGGTCCTATCGGTGTGTTCGAAATGGAGAAATTTGCAGAAGGAACAAAATCAGCGGGTGCTGCTATTGTTGAGGCTACTAAAAACGGCGCATTCTCATTGATCGGTGGTGGTGATTCAGTTGCTGCTGTTAATCAATTCGGTTTTGCTAATGGAGTATCTTATATTTCAACTGCCGGTGGTGCATTACTTGAATACCTTGAAGGACGAGTTCTTCCTGGTATCGCTGCTGTACGTGGAGAGTAATTACTGCTTTATGCATAAATTCAAATGGCTGTCTTTAATAAGGCAGCCATTTTTTTGTGGCTGAGAATAAAAAAATGCATTTTTTTTTATTCTTGAATAGTTGAAAAAAAGAGACCTTTCGGATTAAATAGTTATACGAAATTCTAATTAGGGGTATTCGAAGTTGGGGGGGGATATATATAATAGCTGTGTTTTTTAAATATATGGTTCGAAATTTATAAGCGTGGAATCTCTTTGTACTTGTAGGATAGACAGATACAATGCGCGAAAAACAAAACTTTGCATTATATTTGGTGTTGTGATTAAAGAACAATTAAAATCTTGCAGTCATGAAGTGTAATGTTGGTAAAAGTGACAAAGTGGTTCGAATTGCTTTAGGAATTCATTTCCTTATTGTGGGAATCTATTATGGCTCATGGTTTGGGCTAATCGGATTGATTCCTCTTATTACAGGTATTTTTAGTTTCTGCCCTTTCTATACTCTTTTTAATATCACAACGGATAGTAATCCTAAGATGATTCAGGAATGATATTCTAGCATAAATTCTCCGATTCGTATCGGAAACGTAAATAGAAAAGCTAATAAATAAGGTTATTAAAAAGGGGAGCAGGTCAATTTGACTTACTCCCCTTTTTAATTTGAAATTATGGCTCAGACAGAATTCACTCTTTCCTGTTTTCTCTTGCTTTGCGGGCACTGTAATTAGATTTGATACGTGAAACCTTTACTTTAGCGTATTCAGAAATCAGATACATTGCCGGGATAAAGATTAGGGTGAGGAACGTTGCAAAACTAAGACCGAAGATAATTGTCCATGACAATGGCCCCCAGAATCCGACATTATCTCCTCCGAAATAAATGTGAGGATTCAACTCTGTAAACATTGTAATAAAATTGATATTCATCCCCACAGCAAGTGGAACAAGACCAAGCATTGTTGCAGTTGCTGTAAGTACAACCGGAGTGATACGGGTTTTCCCTGCCTGAATGATTGCGTCACGTGTTCTGTATCCGCGAGTCCGCAGGACATCTGTAAACTCGACGATCAATATTCCATTTCGGACTACGATCCCTCCCAGTGCTACAATTCCCAATCCTGTCATTATAATTACAATATCGAGGTTGAAGATAACTACTCCTAATAATACCCCGATTATACTGAAGATTACTTCACTGATAATGATCAATGACTTACTCAGAGAATTGAATTGTGTTATCAGGATGAAGAATATAATTCCGATTGCAATTGCCATTGCTTTCATCAGGAAGGAGGAAGTTTCCGCCTGATCTTCCTGTTCTCCGGTAAGCGCAATCTTTACCCCTTCATGGACAGGGTATCTGGCTGCCAGCTTCTTAATGTTGCTGACGATTTCATTAGCAGTATATCCGGACAGTACAGCTGAAGAAATAGTAATCACTCGTTTAAGGTTCTTCCTTTTGATACCGCCGTAACTATCCGAATAATTAACTTTTGCAACAGTCGACAAAGGAATGCTTCGAATTTTACCGGTATTCATATCCCGATAAGTAACCCGAAGATTTATCAACTGATCTATATTTTTACGTTGAGCAACCTCATTTCTGATCTGAATCGGATACTCGTCTTCATCTTCTTTATATTTTGATGCTTCCTTCCCGAAGACAGCTGTTCTGATCTCCATTCCGATTTGGCCTGTAGAAATTCCTTCCCGGTTAGCTCTTTCCCGATCGATGCTAATGGCAATCTCCGGAGTCTTCTCCTGGAAGTCGGTTTTTAACTCTTCAACTCCGGGAATCTGAAGAGAGTCCAAATAGTTCCGGAACGAATTTGCATCCTGAATAAGTTCAGTCATATTTTCACCACTGACTTCAATATTGATAGGTTTGCCGGTTGGGGGCCCCATTCTATTTTTATCGACGGTAATTTCAGCACCGGGAATTCCTTTCACTGCCTTCCTGATTTCATCCAGATAATAGATTGTCGAAATACCATGACGGAATTTACTCTCTACAAAGTTTACATTTACCTTAGCCCGGTTGAATGCCAATGAAGCATCGAAGCTATCTTCTTCGTTTGCACCTTTGGCAACATTGGTTACAACCGATTCAACATATGGATTGCTTTTCCCAATGACTTTATAGATTCGGTTCTCAACAATTCTGGACACGCTGTCTGTTACATTCTGATCTGTTCCTTCGGGCATCTTGACATAGACTGATACATTGTTTGGCTCATTATCGGGGAAGAAGCGAACCTTCGGACTACGGATACCAACCAGAACGAATGTGAAGAAAAATAAGCCAATGATTGAGATAAGTAGATAGAACGGGTTTTTCCCACGGAGAAAGAATCGAAGCGTTCGGTCATATAGTCTTAATGCAGAAGGCCATGTTTTCTGTTGGAAGGTGCGGATGATTTTTTTCAATGCAAAACGATAGAATGCGACCAATAGAATAGCAAAGATGATTAAGTTTCCCATTCCGAATGATCCGGAGATATAGAAAATGAGTGCGATGATAAAGAGGATAGCTGACCAATTTAGGAAGCGATGAATATTGGTAGGGCGATCAACTTTATCGTATTCATGTTTCATGAATGAGACAGCAAAGACAGGATTGATGATGTAAGCTACAAATAGTGAAGCAAACAGAGTCAGGATCAAAGTGACCGGCAGAAAATACATGAACTTACCTACGATACCTGGCCAGAATGCCAACGGGAAGAATGGTGCGAGTGTGGTCATTGTTCCAGATAAAATAGGAAGAAATACCTCTCCTGCCGCCATCTTGGCTGCAATCTTAATGTTCGGATTGTACCGGTGAAGCCGGTGCGTATTCTCAATTACTACAATGGCATCATCAACCACAATTCCCAGAGCGAAAATAAACCCAAACATCACTATCATGTTCATGGTGAATCCAAGTGTGGGCATCACCATATACGCAACTGCCATTGAAAGTGGAACTGATAACCCTACAAAGAAGGCATTGCTGAAACCCATAAAGAACATCAAAACAATGGTCACCAGAATAAATCCGATGATAATGGTGTTATTCAATTCTTCAAGAGTATTGCGTGTGTAACGCGACATATCATTGGTAATGTCGACCGTCAGATCGGAAGGGAATGCTTTACCTTTAAGTTCTTTGTCCAGAACTTCTTTTATGTGATCGGAAGCATCAATCAGGTTCTTTCCACTTTTCTTGATGACGTTCAGGGTAATGATATTTTTTCCGTTCAGTCGTGAAAAGCTTTCCTGATCTTTAAAGCTGTCTTTTACATCGGCAATGTCTTTTAAATAGATATGAGAACCGTTAGAGGTTTGGATTACCAGGTTCTTAAGAGTCTCTACATCTTTAAACTGACCGGTCACACGCAGGTTTCTTTTCATACCCTGAGTTGTTATGGTACCTGCAGAGATTGAAAGATTCTCGTTTTTTACTGCATTTTCAATATCGCTAAAAGTGACCATGTTCGATTGCATCCGAAACATATCGACATTAATTTGAATCTCACGTTCAAGAGCTCCAACAATGTCAACTCGGGTAATTTCAGGAATCAATTCGATTCGGTCCTGGGCAACCTTTGCATATTTCTTTAATCGGTCAAGATCATAATTCCCTGAAATATTAAGATACATAATTGGGATCTCAGAAAGATCAATATCCATAATCTCAGGCTCTTTTGGAAGATCGGTCGGCAAATCTGTTTTTGCTTTATCAACTGCATCACGCACTCGTTGCTTTGCTTCGGAAATCGGTACTCCGGTGTTGAATTCTACAACAATACTTGAATAATCCTGTACAGAGTTACTGGTAACCCTTTTAATGTCTCCGAGGGACTTGATTTGCTTCTCGATGGGACGAGTCACAAGGTTCTCAATGTCTTCGGGCGAGGTTCCCGGATAAGGTGTGTTTACTACCACATACGGTATAACAATTTCAGGGAACTGTTCTTTCGGAATGAGAAAGTAATTCATCAGTCCAAAGATGCTGATGAAGAAAGCCAGTACGTAAATACTGGTTCGATTATCAATAGCCCAGCTGGTTGCGAAGAATTCCTTAAATTTTTTATTCATAAGAAATGAATTATCCAATTAAAATCTAATGAACTGTCCATCTTTTAGGTTCATATACCCTGCAGTGATTAGCTGTTCTCCGGATTGTAACCCATTCAGGATTTCTGCATAACCACCATAGATTGATCCGGTTGTAATCGGTTTCTTTATGGCTATAGTATGCTTCCCGTTTTGTCCGGCAACAAGAACATATTGTCCCTGCATATCTTTTTGAATGACATTAACCGGAATTACAATTGCTTTTGGATTCGTATAATCATTGATTTTCATCGTAGCAATCATATTTGCCCTGAATTGAATTTTGCCTTGTGATAATTTTGCTTCTGCTTTAAAGGTCCTGTTTACAGGATCTATAAATCGGCTCGAGAAACTGATTCTACTATGAAGGTCCTCTCCATAATCCGGGAAGCTGATAAGGACTTCATTCCCCTGTTTTACTCCTGCAGAATAAGCTTCAGATAATTCAGCAATGACTTTTATCGTTGACATGTTTACGACCCTTACATTTGATCCGGGAGTCCCGGGGGAAACTGCTTGTCCTACTTTAAACTGGACTTCCTCAACTGAACCGCTGATCGGTGATTTAATACGGGTCATACTGAATTGCTCTTTCAAAGTTGCAATTCTCTTCTCCATCGACTCTTTGTTATTTTTAGCAGTCAGATATTGGACTTCCGAACCAATTCTTTTATCCCATAGATTCTTTTGCTTGTTATAAATATTCGTAGCGAAGTCAAGTTGAGTCTTTGCTTCCTCAATACTCTGGCGAATGAGTTTCGCGTCAAGTTCAGCTAAGATCTGGCCGCGTCCTACCTTGTCTCCTTCTTTTACATAGACCCGGGTAACTGTTCCTGCTGTTTCGGGACTGACAGTTGTATTTTGGTCACCATCAACTTTTCCCTGAACATCAATGTAATGTTTGAATATCTTTTCAGTGATGGCATCTACCTTTACATCATTAATTTTGACCGGCAATGCCAATTTCCCATCAGCTTTTAACTCTTTTTCAAGCTGTTCAATTTGGACATTAAGCTTATCTCTTTCAGCTATAAGTTTATCATACTGTGCTTTTTTTGAGTCAGGTTTTCCGCAACTGAGCATCAGCACCGACAAAATCAGGATGAGTATATTTTTATTCATATTCTGTTGTTTTTGAAATCACAGGGAGATTATAGTTTGTTTAGGATACGATCGATCTTTAATTTGGCACCTAAGACAGCATAAGCTGCATTAAAGAAATTATTCTGTGCATTCAAATACTGATTGTTTGAGTTTGTGAGATCCATACTGGTCACCATTCCTTCTTTGAATTTAATAGTATTCTTTTCATAAATACGCTTTGAAATTTCGATATTCTCTTTCTCTGTACGATACTTGTCAAAATTATTTTGGAGCTCGGTATATGCTTGTTTAAGCTCCAGCTTCAGGCTTTCTTCAACCTGTTGTTTGGAGTTCTGAATTTTCTCAATATCATTCTTCCGCTGACGAACCAGAGACTGCTTTTGTCCACTGCTAAAAACAGGAATCGACATAGTAAAACCGAAGACATTAGGGGTGGTGAAATCAAATGCTGATTTCTTT
>JAUZOB010000204.1 GCA_030706665.1 Bacteroidota bacterium | reverse complement strand
TTGAGAAGATTCTTCCAAAAATCCCTCACATTATTTCCGATAGGCGTTAAAGCACCTAATCCTGTAACCACAACTTTTTTCATAATTTAGACTCTCATTAAATTGTTCTTATTCCATTATGGCAAAGCATTTCCAAGTTAAACAATTTATTTACTCAAAATAAAACAACTCATAAAAATTTTTAAGATTTCAAATATCTTAAGCAATCCATCAGAATTATGATATTGGAGAGGTCTTTTTGTTTGCTTAAAGTGAATTATCAGGAAACATCAGAATTATGATATTTGCCACATTCTCAGCAAAGTTGAACGATGAAAGTATCCACAGAGGATTCTTCTCAATTGACAGAAAACGTATTTTCCAATAGTCAATTTATACAAGTGAGACTTTCCGAATAGTTGTAATTATTTATTAAAAGAGAGATTTAACACAACTAGTTCAGGTCTGCTTCCGATTCGAATAGGAGGCCCCCATGCGCCATATCCATTTGAGACATAAAAATGGGTATTATTTATCATCTTATACCCCGAACTGATTTCAAACACCGCTTTGGTAATATAATTAAATGGCCACAATTGTCCATGATGCGTATGTCCTGATAACTGTAAATCAATATTCATCGCACTGGTTTCCAAAATACCAACAGGCTGATGATCCATCAGGATTACCGGTTTTGCAGGATCAAGGGGCTGAAGGAGCTCTTCAAGAATCTTCCTTGGTGAATAACCATGGGCTGCCCTCTCCTTATCGTCTCTCCCAAGAATATAGATTTCATCATTTATCAAGACAGAACTATCTCTTAGGATTTTTACACCTAACGATTCGATATACTTTTTAGTCCGTTTAACTCCCCCTATATATTCATGATTCCCTAAAATACCAAACACCCCGAAGGTTGAAACAATCTTCTTAAGTGGAGCTCCGATATCTTTTCTAAGAACAGGAAGCACATCTTCCGTAACAACATCTCCGAGAAATAAGACCAGATCAGGATTTTGCTCATTGATAAGTTTAACTAACTTCTCAATGTTTCCGTTATTGAAAAGAAATCCCATATGAAGATCCGAGACAGCTACAATTTTAAGTGATGATAAATTCTTTGTTTGCTTGAAAATGTGTAGATGAAGATTCCTAACATGCGGACGATGTTGATTTATATAACCAAAAACAAGGATTCCAGACACAAGAGTCATACATGCCATCATTGCAATCAGCTTCACATCCGGAATATTCCCATGAATTAACAACGGGGAATAATGGAATATGTGATCTGTTAATCGCAAAACATCAAGTACAACCAGAATCAGAAAGAAATAAAGCATTGCATCCAACCAGAAAGAACCGATATAATTTAAGATTTTCACAATGCCGGATGTGTATTTTCGGGACAAGAATCGGTCGAGAATAAATGCTGTCGACAGAATAACGAAGACAAGATTATACCATGGAACTATATTGGGATAAGCAGAAAGCGCTTCTATTCCATGAATGTATATATAATAGTTTATTGAACTATAAATCAATAAGACCGTAAAAACGAACACGACTATTCTTTTTTTCATCAATTTACTCTTTGGATTTCATCCCCATCAGTTTCAGCTCAATTTCTTTAAAAAATCACATTATAAAAAACCTTTTTCATATTAACTCTAAAGCTCATAAATTGTGTTAAAGAAGAAATCTCAGTTTAACCGTTCGATACAATTCTGATTGTTTAATCTCAAATTAAATTTGAAACATGAAGAAATTTCGTTTCTCAAATTATCAGGATAAAGATGCATTAGAAAAGATACCAATAGAAATAAAAAAAGGTTAATAGCATGATTTCGGTGGTCAATGCAGGAATTATATCCTTTAACGCTGTAATGCCGGTATATGAAGATTAATTAGCTGTTGACTCTGCTTTCATAACATTTTTGCAATAACTCTCTGCTATTGGCAGTTCCATGAGCAGGAAGGAAAGTATGACATCCTGTATCCAGCAATATCCTCCAACTCTCAATCATTTGAGATACATTATCAGCAAACGGTGGGAATACAGTCCCCACATAAACACCTAGCATCGCATCTCCTACAATAGCAATCTCATCATCAACAATCACACTTAGCGAGCCACAGGAATGCCCGGGAGTATGAAGCACATATGCATTAAAGCCAAAAGAGGAAAGGTCGAATTTGGAATCAACCAGAATATCGAAATCGCATTCGTCGTATTTAAAAACAGGCTGTAATCTGTCTCCAAAATGGCTTATTAAAAAACGGGTAGGCAGAATAGTCCCCTGAGGCAACGGAGAATCACCTCTTTTAAGGAAATCACCTTCGGACTGATGCACAATCACCTGAGTTTTATATTTCTCCTTCACTTTCGAAGCATTCTCCACATGATCAAAATGAGTATGCGTAAGAATTAAAGCATCGAAATGTGTAACATTTGTTTCTTCAATTTGAGCTGAGAGTTTATCCCAGCTATTCTTTCTGCCCGTATCGATTAGAATATTTTTATCCCCATTGGAAAGCATAAAAACATTACATCGTCCCGACATTAACTGAATAACTTTACAACCGCCTGATGTTTTCCACGTTCTCATCTTTCATCGCTTTTAATGATTTCATAATCGACAGTCTAAATCCCCCCTGTCGGATTTCATCTTTTAAAGATACTAAATTCAATCACAACAACTCGGAAATCACATTTAATGGCATCAAAACCATAGAAAAATCATTTATTCGATTGTAAGCAATATAAGTTGAAATATTCGATCTCATTTTCTTCAAAAGCCATATGTCTATTACTGATTATCTGCCATTTATTAAAACATTATATATTGAATGAAAGAGAACAAAACAACTTAAATCCCGTAGTATTTAGACGAATGAACATCCGATTTAATAAACATCAACTAAAAATGCAACACCATGAAAAAAATGCTATTGATACCACCTGAAGGTGTAGAAGGTCCGGTAGTAAACATTTTCAATGTAGACTACATTAATTTTAATGAATCAGAAATAGAATTCTTCAAAGTAAGTCTGAGTGTTAGTATTAATGACAACTCTTTAGAGTTTGACCATCCTTCAGATATTATGGCCAAATGGAATGCAATTGAAGGAGATGAAAAATCGATAGAAAATCTAAGACTTGCCACACAATATATCAAAAAGATTTTTGGTGTGTACATTGAACCCACTATTAACACCCAGAATTTTTTACAAGAAGACTATCCGTTGGATGATAGCTTTGAGACCTTTGATATTTGAGACATTTATCAATGCTCCTTCTAAAGTATATACTTTGTATTCAAGATTGTATTTTTCAACAAAGCAAAGAGGGATCTCAACAAGAATTAATATTTGCAGACTGTCTAAAAAGTCAACCTGATTCTGACAATCTTCCAGATTCAAAAAGGCAAAAACACTAGATTCTCTCTGAATGTGATTTTAATAAATGCGTCTGTCAGGCAAAAGAGGGAGAACCTTAACTGGTAAATGTAAGAACAGAATCAGTCAAACCGGCTTTTTAAACAGTCTCTTTTTTAGATAATCCAACTAAGTTCGGACTATCAATTCTTCCGCTCTGCTCAATTACCCAGATTGAAATAAAAAACTTCCTTTAGCGCAATTTCCATTCACATCTTCTTCAAACCAATTATTTGATTTAACGTACACTTTGGGTGTTGTATTCTGCTTTGCAATAGAATTATCAGCAAGATAATGATGAACGGGAAGAAAGAAGTTGCGATTATTGTTGCTCATCCTGACGATGAGACATTGTGGGCTGGAGGGATCATTTTATGCAATCCTTCCTGGGACTGCTTCATTGTAAGTCTTTGCAGAGGAAAAGATCAGGATCGGTCCGTGAAGTTTCACAATGCATTAAAGAAACTCAATTCACAAGGTATCATGGGAGATCTGGATGATGAGCCTGAACAAAAGCCACTAGAAGAGAATAAAATTCAAAATCAGATCCGAGAACTTCTTCCGGAGAAACATTTCGATCTGATAATTACTCATAGTCCCAGTGGGGAATATACCCGCCACCTCAGACATGAAGAGACAGGCAAAGCAATCATCACGCTATGGCATGCAGGAGAGATCCACACGAACAAACTCCTGGCTTTCGCATACGAAGACGGAGGAAAACAATATCGTCCCCGTGCTATCGAGACTGCCAGTATCTATCAATTCTTACCACCAATGATTTGGCGTAAAAAATATCAAATCATTACCGAGACATATGGGTTCAAACCGGATAGCTTTGAAGCGGAAAGCGTTCCAAAAGCCGAATCATTTTGGCTGTTTGTCAATCCTAACCAGGCATGGGAATGGTTAAACAAAGGAAACATTTCAGTATGAAAGTATTGGTTTTATATGACTATCCCCCTTCTCCCGGAGGACTGGCGACCCAGGGAGATCTATTATACAAAGGATTACTTGAAATGGGAGTAGATGTCCATGCGGTTCATTTTGAATCTTCACAGGAAAAAGAATGGTACTATCGTTGGTTCAAACCCGACATCGTCGTTGGTGTCGGCTACTGGGGACACGCCCAACATCTGATCTTACATCCTCAGCGATACGGAGTATTACCGGTTCCATGGCTGGTTGCAGATGGATACATAGCAAATTACCAGGAAGTATTGAATGCACTTCCCCTAATTCTGGTAACATCTTCCTGGGTTAAAGAGATGTACATTCGGGATGGGATTGAAGGAGATAAGATAGAAGTGCTCCCCGTAGGTTGCAATACAGATTCATTTCTACCTTACGATCGGAATGATGAGAAAATTTTAGCTGTCAGGGAATCACTCGGAATTGCGCCCAATCAGATTATGATCCTGACGGTGGGTGGAGATGCCGCGTCCAAAGGAGCGCAAGAAGTAATGCAAGCGCTGTCTATCATCGACAGTAAAGCACCCGATTGGAAATACGTTTGTAAGGTATGGCCTCAACCCCGCACCGTTAACCAAAATCTTACGGATCTTCAAATGGCAACCGATCTGGGTATTGAAAAGAACGTTACTTACACCACCAATACAATCTCAAGAAATTTCATGCCCTACCTCATCGGCGCCTGCGATATATATGCAGCCCCCTCCCGTTTGGAAGGATTCGGAATGCCGCAAATTGAAGCCGGAGCATGTTGCAAACCGGTCATTGGCATCAATGCAATGGGAATGCTGGATACACTGATACATGGAGAAACTGCATTTCTTGCTAATGTGGCACAGAAAATTGTGGTCAATGAAGTATTGGTCTATGATGAATCAAATATGGAAAATGGTCACAAACGAATTGTGTTTGATTCCCCCAGAACTATTGACTATCGGGCCAGCGTGCACGATATTGCAAATTACCTGATGGACCTTATGACAGATTCCGCACTACGGGAGAAGATGGGAAAAGCAGGAAGGGAAAGGGTTGTAAAGCTTTTTGACTACAGGGTTGTTGCCCAAAAATTCATTCAAATCATACAGGACCGATTAAATATCAGCTAGATGACAGAAGAGGAAAGACAGGTAATAGAAGAAGCTAAACAAGCAGCAATTGAGGTATTGCTTCATAATGCTCACGGAACCTACCACGGCCTTCCGCGAACGGCTGCCTGGGGATATCCCGAACCTTACACAAGAGATCTGATGTTATCTTTATTGGGGATCGCAGTAACCGGGAACGCCATACTCATCGAAAGTATCCGTAAGACGTTGGAGATGCTATCCCATACTCAATCTCCTCATGGACACATTCCCTCTCTGGTCCATGACAAAGAAGATCGGGGCGCAAGCGATACGACCCCACTCTTCCTATTTGCAGTCGCAATCTTCAGAAGAATAACCCACAATCCTGAATTTCTGGATGAAGCGGTTCAGAAAGCTCTAACCTGGATGGAATATCAAAGTCCCTCCGATCGATGCCTCGTAGCACAACTTCCCACAAGCGATTGGCGTGATGAACAATGGGTGATTGGCTATGGCCTTTTCGTGAATACAATTGTCTACTGCTATCTTAATCTCTTCGGACAACATGAAAAAGCAGAAATAATCCGCAAAGAGATGAGCCGGTTTACCATCAGAGGTGAGATTCAGAACCATCATGTACATGAAGGACTTGTCGTTCCTCACAAACCTTATTATGCTTTATGGACTTATAAAATTTACAATAG
>JAUZOB010000203.1 GCA_030706665.1 Bacteroidota bacterium | reverse complement strand
GTAAGATTCTTTCTTTTGGAACAATTATTGTTTGTTAAACTGAAACTGTTAATTTATGATAGCTATTCTTTTTCACCCTTTTTTAGGGAAAAAGTGTTTTACCTATGGGAGATATTAGTGCAAGGCAAGATGAATAACCCATGATTTTTCTTTCCGAGAATCAATTTGTTTGTCTGAAAATACTGAATGATAGATATTTAAAATGATTGATAGAATGAGACGATTAACTTTTATTTTCTTATTAATTTTATTTAGTTTTCTTTCCAGATCGGGGATGGGGCAAGTTGCGAATGACCGGACTTTCCCTGAAATCCGTAGTTTCCATATAGAATTGCAATATTCTGACGGCACCAAAGATACAATGGCGTTGAAACCGGATGCGAAGAAGAATCTGTTTGCCGATCTTAATACAGAAATCAAAGTAAAAATGCATCCTGGCAAATTAGGACGGGAATATGGGATTACATTGACCGGGAAACAAGCAAAACCTTTGAAATATATCGATGTGAATTTCATATTTGCCAATGATTTTAAAGGGGCTGATCTATTGTATTTTCAGAATAGTGTAGTTACAAATGCCTGGGCCAATGTGCAGAAACCAAGTGAAAATGATGAAAACTCACGAGAATTGGTCTTGTTTAAAAATACAAGGACAAGTCGGTCTTTGAATATTGCTTTTACCAGCTTCAATCGATTCTTTACTCTTTTCAAAACCAATAAAGACAGAGTAACGCTTCGATATTTCATGGAATGCAAACCTCTTAAGACCGGTAAAAATTATCGGTTGGAGTCCTTCGTGATCGATGATCAGCAGGCAGGAAGTGTTTTTTATGAACAATATGCTGCATGGCTGGGGAAACGTAATCCGGTGAAATCAAAGCCTGTGCCCGGCGGATGGTCAAGCTGGTCAGTTTACTATGGAAACATCCGTCAGCAACAGATATTGAATGACGCAAAGTTTATTGCTGATCGGTATCGGAAATACAATCTGAATACAATACAGATTGATGATGGCTGGCATGGTAAAAGCTGGGGGGACTGGAAAGCCAAAGAAGGGAATTTCAGCTGGGGCATGAAAGCTTTGGCCGATAGCATGAATCGTTACGGACTAACGATGGGATTGTGGTATGCGCCCACCATGTTTAAGCCTGAGTCGGATTTGTTTACCAACCATCCGGAATACAATATATTTTATGACGGAAAGATCATAAAAAGTTTTGGGGGAGGCGAGAAATTCGGTATCGCGGAACACAATGCTTTTTACTCGTTGGATTTATCTAAACCTGAGGTGCAAAAACTAATTCATGATGTAATGGTGAATGCAGTGAAGAACTACCATTCCCAGTATTTTAAGCTTGACTTTCTGAACAGTTCCCTTGTTCGTGCAAATGGAGTACCGGACGACCTGATTATCTATCCGAACGATTATGCCGTTGGCGTATTTCGTAAAACCATGAAGAATATTCGTAAAGCTGTAGGGAAAGATATTTTTCTGGTAGCCTGCGGGTCACCCATCGGGGAGAATATTGGAATTTTTGATGCCATGCGGATTTCTCCTGATATTATCTGGGAAGGTTATCAAAACTATTGGCCGATATATAGCCAAAATATTATCAATGCCCATTTACGGAGCTATTTTCATAAGCGAACCTTTATAATCGATCCGGATGCGTTGGTGATCAGGGATTACAAAACCACATCGGATAATTGTACGCTGACTGACGATGAAGCGCGGGCATGGACAACTGCCGTAGCCATGAGCGGAGGAATTTTGTTAGTAAATGAAGAGATGAATAAACTGATTCCCTCGCGGTTGCATCTGCTCGATGAGATCGTTCCGATGCAGAATGAAGCAGCAAAGCCAGTAGACTTATTTGAATATCCTTCATCAACAATTAGTTATATTTCGATTAAACAATCATCTGTTCCGACGACCTTAGTGTCGCTTTATAATCTTACAGACACGATTGCGACTCGTTCATTTTCATTCGAAAAAATCGGAATTAATGGGGATGCCTTGGTTTTCGACTGTTGGAAAAAAACGGTCGTGGGAAGGTTCAATAAAGAATTTAAGAGTGGAGAGATGCCCAAGCACTCGGTTGAAGCTTTGTTGTTAAGACAAGTCCCTGCTACTCCGGCTTATTTGTGCACTGATGCGAACCTTTTTGTCGGAACTGAAGGAATTCGTTCTGTTTACAACAAAGGAGATAAAAAACTGACGGTTGATGCTTCGAAATACAATGTGATGAAATCAGAATATAAGATTTACATTTATGTTCCGAAAGGGTATTTGTTGCACGAGAAACTGACTGAAGAATGGAAAGATGATCGGGGAGCAATTTATTCTTATTCCACAACAGAACGCGCAAAGATCACTACTTTCAACTTTGAGAATTAAAATAATAATTCATTGTAAATAAGGAAAGCCGTCTCAAAAAATAAATAAGACGGCTTTCCTTATTTGGCTAAATGATTATAAATTTGTCTTTACTCGTTTGGCAAAAAGCACATTTTTCGTCCATATTTGCTTTCTCATAAGTATTTCCACAAACAGGACAAACAGCATATTCCATCGGTAAAGATTTTTCAGCCTTTGCTTTTAAAGCCGATAGAGCTTTGCTATAAAATTGTTGATGCTTCTTCTCGGTATCAAATGCCCACGTGAATGATTTATCCGCTTTTTCTACCTTCTCTGCTTTTGCATCTGCAATAAATTGTGGGTACATTGTAGTAAACTCATAGCTTTCTCCTTCAATGGCAGCCTGAAGATTTTCAGTTGTTGTTTTAACTTCAAAATCAGGTTTGAAATCTTCCATCTTTTCTCCTAATTCTTCCAATACTTTCTTGTGATTGGCTGCATGAATAGCTTCGGCTTTAGATGTTGCTTCAAATAGTTTGGCAATTGCATTGTTGCCTTCTTCTTTTGCTTTCTGAGCAAAAGCGGAATATTTGGCACTGGCTGTTAATTCCCCTTTAATACCGGCTTTAAGATTTTCAATTGTTTTAACCGGTTTGTGCTGGGTGCAACTGGTAAAGGCAAGTAATCCTATAAATGTAAATAATAAAATGCTTTTCATTTTTGTGAGTTTTAAGTTTTACATTAAAGAGGTATCATGTAATTATATACAAGTGATCCACCAAAAAATCCGGTGATACTCACAGTAATAGTAGCTATGAAATAAAGAATAAAGACGAACCATTTCAATTTAGTATTCTCTTTTTGCTTTAATCTTAGAGTGATACGAATAATAGACGTAACAGTTAGGACTCCTACCGTTATCCAGGCAAATAATTCATGAGTTTCTTTTACAGCTCCAGCAGAACCCGACATCTCAGAAGTAAAAAGGGCTCCTGTTAGTAACGCTGCAATTGCAGAGAGAGTACCGGTTAATAAAAGATAATATCCACATTTCGATAGACATGCTTCTTTTTTGAATAGGATTGAAGCAAAATCGAAAAGAAAGCCGAAAACGACTAATGCTATTGGAAAGTGCACGAACATGGGGTGCAGATGGCTTGTAGGAATCATATTTTTATGGTTTAAAGTGAAGATACCTAAGATAATAAAAAAATAAATAAAAGTCAAATAAGAATTTGTTCTATTGTTTTAAGTGACAAACACTTATATTGTTGTATGGGGTGCCCGGGGATACAACAATAGCGGTAGTGTTTTATCTCTGCAAAGAACCTGGAAGTAATACCACAAATCTTTGATGTCCTATAAATGATTAGCTATGTCGTATAATTCCGTTTGTTTATTCTGATGCTAAAATTATCGGGAAAGCTCCCAATGTTGATTATTAAAATGATATTGATTCAAGCCGATTAAATCACATAACCAATTCCGTAGACTTTTGACAGCCATAAACCGAAAAACCGATCATATACCTGATAAACATTGTTCTTAGAAGTGACAATCTCTTTATCCAATAACTGTTTTATCGAGGCCTGTACAGAGCTTGGAGATAATAATCCATGTCTTTTAATAAACCCTCCGGAGGTAACCTCAGTAGCTTTTCCATCTTTGGCTATGGCGTAAAGTACCTCTTTTTGTCTTTCCGATAGAAAATATAAAGTACTTTGGAACATAGGTTCGTATGAGGCAATTTTACTTTCAATTGCCTCTTGAACTAATGCCAGACTACATGTTTCATTGATTTCCATCAATGAGTATAATTCATTGAAAATGTTTTGAAGATACCAGGTATGTCCTTCAAATAAACAATAGACTTTTTTTACCAGCTCCTCTGAAATCTGCTTCTTATCGTTTGCAAAGAGGTTAATTACAAACGGTACATATTCTTCCATTGCGATTGCATCCAGTGGTAAGAGACTTACGCTTTGATAAAACGGACGTGAGTTGGAAAAGAAGATATTCTGCATCAAATGCTGCTGGCTTCCCGCAAAAATAAATGTTGTATTCTTACATTTCTGAATATGAGTTCTTAATATGGCTTCAATATTCTTCTCAGGATATTTAGCAATTTGTTGAAATTCGTCAATCGCAACAATGCATGGCTTGGCAGCCGTTTCAAGATAAGTGAATATTTCTTCCAGCGTAAATTCTGCTTCCTTGATTTCACCTATGCCAATATCAAATGCAGGAGCCCCGGTCATTGAATCTAACTTGAATGCAGGCCGGAGGGAGCTAATCACCGAGAAAAAGTTTTCCACAAACATCTTCCCCTTCGGCTTCAATGTCTCAAAAATCTGTTTGCCTAATTTAAACACCAATTCATTCAGATTACCGGTTGCATATATGTCAATGAAAAAAGTATAGTAATATTGCTGTATTTCGTCGTTGTGAAAGCAGTGCTCAATTAACCCTGTTTTCCCCATCCTTCGTGGAGAAATAATGGCAAGATTATTCCCGTTTGCCACTTTCCGAATCACTTCCTTGCTTTCTTTAATCCGATCACAAAAATATTCAGCAGAAACATAACCGCTCGTAACAAAAGGATTCCTAATCTTTTTCATCACATTCTTGTTTTTATTCAAATGTAATTATTCGAAATGAATAATTCAAGTTAAATAATTAAAATAAGGAATAGTATTCGTACAGTATTGTTGCCTCCCTTGTTATCGTTGCCTTCTTATATACAGAACTATGCTTTACTAATAAAATATAGAAGCCTCTGACAGTTTGAAACAATGTTAAAAATGATACAGAGAAAAGGCTTGGCTCCGGGTTGGTTAAGTACATCGCACATAAAACCTTTAATGTTTTAGCAAGTTCCTATTTCGAAGGTGTCCTTTTTGTTTAATACTTCAATATGTTCAATGACCAGCTTAGATGGGATTTTACTATTTCTATCTATAGCTAATAACATTATATAAAAAATGGCTAATCAAATAAATATATAAACTGGATCTTTTTTATCAATAAATACAGATGTAAATTTGGATTTTCATTCAATATTAGAACAATGAAATATTCATGATCCTTAGTATCTCAAAAGCGAATAAATATCATGGGAGTTCCATTGTACTATAAGAATTAAAATTGTATACGGATGAAAACAAGTCTTTTTATTAAACAAGTATTGGGTACAATACTGTTTTTTGCTGTAATATTCATAAGTGCAGGTTATCTATGTTACTGGCAAGGATTGGTTTATGCCGGAACCGGTGTTGTAATGCTGATTTTAAATTACACTGTCCTACGGTTAGATAATGCCCTGATGGAGGAGCGCTCAAAACCAGGCGAAGGTGTAAAAAAATGGGACAAAATGATTTTAGGATTATCATTTCTGACAACCCTGGCAATGTATGTCGTGGTTGGTTTGGACTCCGGCCGTTTTCATTGGTCACCGGAGTTTCATTGGGGATTGTATGCTTTAGGAATAGTTCTAAACATTTTAGGACAACTTATTTTTCTCTTTGCTCAAAAACAAAACAAATTTTTTTCCAGTACTGTAAGGGTACAGACTGACAGAGGTCACACTGTATGTGAATCAGGTTTGTATAAAATTGTTCGGCACCCTGGATATTTGGGAATGATTATCCAATATATTGGTTTTCCATTTCTTTTTGGATCTTTGTGGAGTCTTATTCCGATTGGAGTTTTAATAATTCTTAAGTTGATAAGGACTTCGTTAGAAGACACAACTTTAAAACACGAGTTGAATGGTTATATTGAATACACTTTTAAGACCAAATACAGGCTCATTCC
>JAUZOB010000202.1 GCA_030706665.1 Bacteroidota bacterium | reverse complement strand
AGACATACAATGCTTTGCCCGGATGCTGTAAATATCGACCTAAAGCGAAATAATCCGATCAAAGATTTTAGTTGATTGTTTAATCCCCCCTTCGAAGAAAAACGAATTCCGAAGGGGGGATTCTTTTTTCAATAAACCCGAAAATATTCTGAATGAATCATGTTCCATTCGATGAAAGGAGAATCGGGAACCCTTTTTCAGATTAAATATCTTTTGTTGATAACGACTCTCTTTATTACCTCCCATATTGAACTTCCCTTAATCTACCTTTTCATTACCCTTCACCTATCTATAGGTAAAGCAACGGTAGTCCAACGGTAAAGAAAGGGTAATGCAACGATTGTCTTGTCTCTGTCTTGTCCTGAAATAGGTTTACAAGAAAAGTAAATAAAAGACAGGATTATGAAAAGGAAAGTAACCTTTTACACGGACGAATTCAAATGTCTTGCCCTTTGATCCTGAGGTTGTTTCTGAATGGATTAAGTGAATAGTAAATATATAAAAATACTCCGATCGTTTTTGGCAATCGGAGTAGATTTTGGTTTGAGTAGATTTATTGTTCCTCTTGTTCTTCTGCTTTTTGTTTAAACCAGCTGAGAGGGAAAGAGGAGGGCCGTTCAATCGGCAGTCCGTATAGACGATCCCTAACGAGGGAAGCCAGAACACCAAGTGATCTTGAAACGCCAAACAGAACAGTGTAGAATGAATATTCCTTGATGCCATAGTGATAAAGCAATGCACCGGATATTGCATCGACATTCGGCCATGGATTTTTAATCTTACCGGTTTCTTCAAGAATGGGAGGTGCAATCTGATGTACCTGATTCACAATATTGATCAACTTGTCATTCTTGATGTATCGTTCGGCAAATTCCTGTTGAGCGGTAAAACGAGGGTCGGTTACTCTCAAAACCGCATGACCGTAACCCGGGACAACCCGGCCTTCGCTCAACGTTTTACGAATGTAATCACCAATTTGCTCATTGGAAGGTTCGTCATTATCCAGATAAGTGATCATCTCGAAGAGCCAGTTCATTACATCCTGATTGGCATAACCGTGCAAGGGACCGGCCAAACCGAGCATTCCTGCCGCATAAGCATAATAAGGGTTACTCAGGGCAGAACCGACAAGATGAGTGGCGTGAGCAGAGACATTTCCTCCTTCATGATCAGCATGAATCACCATGTAAAGTCGCAACAGACGTTTTACCTCCTCAGAATTATGCCCCATCATATGAGCAAGATTACCGGCCCAGTCCAAATGCGGATTCGGCTCTATGTGATCGGAATTATAAAACATTCGTCGATAGATATAAGCAGCAATGCGTGGCAGGCGGGCAATGAGGTTCATCACGTCTTCATAGGTAGTGTCCCAATAATACTTTTTGTTTACCCCTGCCCGATAAGCCTTCTGAAAAATTGATTCGGTAGCCATCGAGAGAATTGCAGCACTGAATTGAGTCATTGGCTTGGAAATTCCGGGCAGGGCATCAATTACATCAAAGACATGCTGAGGTACATATGACCGCGTAGACCAGTCTTTTGAAATATTTATAACATCTTCATGATCGGGGATATCTCCGATAAGCATTAAATAAAACAGACCTTCGGGCAGCGGTTCCCCATCAGGATTTAATTTCGGCAATTTTTCTCTCAACTCAGCAATGGAGTGCCCGCGAAATCGAATTCCTTCGTTAGGATCCAATTTCGAAGTATCAGTGATCAACCCGGGGATTCCTTTCATACCAGTCATAATCTGGCCAATTGTAATAGTGCCTATGACTTTATCGGCATGATTCTTTTTCAGTTTTTCATATTCTGCAATGCACTTGCTTGCTTTTTCATAGAATCTGTTTTTAATATATTCCATAGTGAGGGAGTTTACAGGGTTGTGACTTTATTTCATATTTCGAATAATCAGTTCGGCAAATCGTTCAGTTGAGACCAGTGAGGCATCCTCCATTAAAGCATAGAGATCAGCGGTTACTTTCCTTTGAGTGATTGTATCCTCGAGCGCCTGGAGAATAAGATCCGACGCTGCGTTCCATCCCATATAATCGAGCATCATTGCTCCGGAAAGAATGAACGAAGCGGGGTTGGCCTGTCCGGTCCCTGCAATCTTGGGTGCAGTACCGTGCGTGGCTTCAAATATGGCATACCCATTTAGATAGTTGATGTTTCCTCCGGGTGCAATTCCAATACCTCCGACCATTGCAGCCAGTTGATCGGATATATAGTCCCCGTTCAGGTTCATGGTTGCGATGACAGAGTATTCCTGAGGCCTTAGCAGGGTTTCCTGAAGAAATGCATCGGTAATTACATCTTTTATAATCACTAAGCCAGCCTCCCGGGCTTCATTCAGGGCGTTGTCCGCATACTCCTTCCCCTTCTCTTCAACCAGCCTTTCATAGGTTGGCCAGGTAAAAGTCTGAGTTGAGAACTCTTGTTCTGCCACCTGATATCCCCAATTTTTGAATGCACCTTCGGTAAATTTCATGATATTCCCTTTATGAACAATAGTCACCGAAGGAAGCTTCTGTTCAACGGCATATGAAATTGCAGCTCTCACCAAACGCTCCGATCCTTCTTTAGAAATCGATTTTATCCCGAAAGAAGAGGTCTCCGGGAAGCGTATCTTATTTACCCCCAATTCATGAATCAGGAAATCACGCAACTTAATGGTATCTTCTTCTCCATACATGTATTCAATGCCGGCATAAATATCTTCGGTATTTTCCCTGAAAATAAACATATTGACATTTTCAGGATGGTTAACCGGAGAAGGGACTCCTTTAAACCAACGTACAGGGCGAAGGCAAACAAAAAGGTCGAGGCTTTGACGCAAGGCAACATTTAAGGAACGAATTCCTCCCCCGATCGGAGTCGTTAAGGGTCCTTTGATTCCAACCCTGTACTCTCTGAATGCGTCAACAGTTTCATCCGGAAGCCAGCTGCCGGTTTGGTTGAATGCTTTTTCACCGGCAAAGACTTCTTTCCATTCAATTTTTTTGTCTCCGTTATAAGCATATGCAACTGCTGCATCTATCACTTTAAGAGAGTGAACTGCTATATCTTTTCCGATTCCGTCGCCTTCAATAAAAGGGATAATCGGCTGATCAGGAACAATCAATTTACCATCCCAAAAATTTATCTTTTCACTCATTTTAATTCTTTCTTTTAGATCTGTTGAACTCCGGTCTTCCATCACAAAATGAATATCAGGACAGAAGCCATGGCTGATTGAACTCAGATAAAAACACGCTGTCAGGCTTTTTGTTTAGAGATCAGATTTAATGCTCCTCCGGCCTTAAACCATTCAATCTGGAGCTCGTTATAGGAGTGCCGGACCTCGAACTCATCCACAGAACCGTCAACATGTTTCAATACTACTTTTAACAAAGTTCCGGGGCTCATTGAGGTCAACCCCAGAATATCAATCCGGTCCTCTTCACGCACTTTGTCGTAGTCATCCTTATCCACAAATGTCAATGCCAACATGCCTTGCTTTTTCAGATTCGTTTCATGAATACGGGCAAATGATTTTGACAAAATTGCTTTTACATTCAGGAAGCGGGGTTCCATAGCCGCATGCTCCCGCGATGAGCCTTCGCCGTAATTCTCTTCTGCTACGACAACAGAACCGATCCCTTTCGATTTATAGCCTTTCGCTACAGCTGAAACTTTATCATAGGTTCCGGTTTCAAAGTTCAGGACCTGATTGGCCTGATCATTGAAATAGTTGATGGCCCCCATCAATAAGTTATCGGATATATTTTCAAGATGTCCTCTGTATTTAAGCCATGGACCGGCCATCGAGATGTGATCGGTTGTGCATTTGCCTTTTGCTTTTATCAACAGGTTCAACTCTTTATAGTCTTTTCCGTCCCATGGTTTAAAAGAACTGAGTAGCTGAAGTCGTTCTGAGTGGGGATCAACTTTGACCTGCAAGGTCGCTCCGCTTTTTGCAGGCGGTATATATCCTGGATCCTCAACAGCAAAGCCAGCCACAGGCATTTCCAGTCCCACCGGTTCGTCAAGTCTTACCTGTTCTCCGTTTTCGTTGGTCAAGGTATCAGTCAGCGGATTAAATGTAAGGTCACCGGCGATTGACAATGCGGTTACGATCTCCGGAGAGGCAACAAAGCTGTGCGTATTGGGATTTCCATCATTTCGCTTCGCAAAATTCCGATTGAATGAAGTCAGGATTGAGTTTTTACGATTCGGATCAACGGTATGTCTCTTCCACTGTCCGATACAGGGACCGCAGGCATTGGCCATTATAATTCCTCCGATCTGTTCGAAGGTCTGCAAGATTCCGTCACGTTCGGAAGTAAACCGAATCTGTTCGGATCCGGGAGTTACAATAAATTCGGAATTTGTCTTTAATCCTTTTTCAAGAGCCTGCCGTGCTACAGATACGGCTCGTGTCAAATCCTCATATGACGAATTGGTACAAGAGCCGATAAGTCCGACCTCCAGTTTCTCAGGATACCCGTTTGCCCTGACATAATGGGCAAATTCAGAAATCGGACAAGCAGCATCAGGAGTATATGGGCCATTGATATAGGGTTCCAGTTTGTTCAAATCAAGCTCGATCAACTGGTCAAAATATTTCTCCGGATCTGTGAGGATTTCCGGATCATCCTGAAGATGCTTGCGAACAGCAACTGCAAGACGGGCCACCTCTTCGCGACCGGTTTGGCTCAAATAATCATCCATTTTTTCATCGAAAGGGAAGACCGAAGTTGTCGCACCGATTTCTGCCCCCATGTTGCAAATGGTTGCCTTTCCGGTAGCAGAAAGCGAATGTGCTCCGTCACCGAAATATTGGACAATTGCATTCGTACCGCCTTTAGTGGTGAGAATTCCTGCGACTTTAAGTATAATATCTTTTGCAGAAGTCCACCCGTTTAGTCTTCCGGTTAGCCGGACTCCGATAAGTTTAGGCATTTTCAGTTCCCAGGGCATTCCGGCCATTACATCGACCGCATCAGCACCTCCGACTCCAATGGCAATCATTCCCAATCCTCCGGCATTGGGAGTATGAGAGTCTGTTCCAATCATCATCCCTCCGGGGAAAGCATAATTTTCAAGCACTACCTGATGAATAATGCCGGCTCCCGGTTTCCAGAACCCGATCCCATATTTATTTGACACGGACTGAAGGAAATCGTAAACTTCCTGATTGCTTCTTAATGCGAAATCCAAATCAGCAGAACCATTCATGTTTGCCTGAATCAAATGATCGCAGTGAACAGTAACCGGTACGGCTGTTGTGCCTTTCCCTGAATTCATGAACTGTAGCAGAGCCATTTGAGCAGTAGCATCCTGCATCGCTATCCGATCGGGTGCAAAATTCACGTAATCATCTCCTCTTGTAAATTCCTTTAATTCTTTTATGTCAGACAGATGTGCATAGAGAAGTTTCTCAGTCAATGTCAGGGGGCGGTTCAGAACTTTTCGTATCAACGGGACTCTTTCTTCCAACCGTGCATAAACGTTCTTTATCAATTCTAAATCAAATAACATACGCTCATTATTTTCATGTTATAAAACACATTCCAGATTGATAATTTTTTAGATTTAAGTATTAAAACATAATTCCTGATGATTTGTTTAAGGGAAAAAACATTTTCAGGAACAATCAATCATGTACAAATATTTTGAAAAGTATAAATACTGCAATCAAATTTCTTTTCTTAGCGCACTCTGCGGAGCATTTAGTATTTTTTTCTACATTTAAACGGTTTCAACAAGTGAATTCACCCGGAAATTTAAATAAAGGAGGTACCGGACTCGGACTTGCAATCGCAAAACATACCTCGGAGTATATGGAGGGTGAAATATGGGTAGAATCTATCGTAGAAGAGGGATCAACGTTCTATTTCAGGATTCCGATGATTTATTCCCCAGATCCGAATTAAAAAAGCTGTACCCAATGCCACCAAAATAATTTTTCATTAAAACGAATTAAGTGGGTTTAGAGAGTAAAAAAGAGAAAGGAACTATTTTCTATATTATTTTTCCCGAAGATGTTTTATTAAACACCCTCTGACGGAGTTAATTTACAATAGAATCAAAATTAATCAGTTCGAGCTATTGACTATATAAATGGAATAAGGCCGCAACAACATGCGACCTTATTCCATTTCTTAAAGCAGAACGTCTGCCTATTGTTACGTTGACCTATGAATTGTTATTCAAAAGCTTTAAATGCTTT
>JAUZOB010000201.1 GCA_030706665.1 Bacteroidota bacterium | reverse complement strand
GGTGCTAAACTAATCGGCCCGAACTGTCCGGGAGTAATATCCCCTGGAAAATGCATGGTTGGAATTATGCCACCATCTATATTTTCAGATGGGCCAATAGGTCTTATGAGTCGTAGCGGAACGCTTACCTATGAAGTTGTTCATCAATTAACGCAGAACGGATTGGGACAAACAACCTGTGTTGGCATTGGGGGTGATCCGGTTGCCGGTTTATATTATCAAGAATTATTGGAGATGTTTGAAAACGATCCGGATACGGAAGCGATTGTCTTGATTGGTGAAATAGGCGGGGATGCCGAAGAAAGGGCTGCTCAGTATATCAAAGATCATATTACCAAGCCTGTTGTCGCTTTTATTGCAGGACAAACGGCTCCTCCTGATAAAAGAATGGGACATGCAGGGGCAATCATTTCAAGTGGAACAGGTACTGCAGCAGAAAAGATCGCAGCTTTTGAGGCAGTAGGTGTTACAGTTGCGCGTGAACCTGCAGATATTCCTGCATTGATTCGAGCAAGGATATGAATGGTTTATTGGCAAAAGAGAAGTAAATATAATACTTAGGATCTATCTTATTTGTTTGGCTTTATGAGTTCAAAAATCCGGTTTATTGTATTACCGGAATTATTTTATACATTGGTTCCTGCTATTTTTTAGGGGATCGGAGATTTTGTCCAATCCGAAACTCAAAGTAGCTCATTTAAAATGAGGTGTATTATTAGTAAAGATATATATGCAGAGTCTATTTGTTTTAATTTCAGCTAGTGTAAGTATTATACTGATCATGGCTGTGATGTTTTTACTTAACAGACTGAAAATAGAAAAGAGACAAAAAAAGGACGTAGAATCCAGACTCAAAGAACTGGAAATAAAGACCAATACTGTTCATTTGGAAGTTTTAGAATCAAAGTTGAATCCTCACCTATTCAAAAATATTTTGAACTCAATCCAATCGCATGCTTATCAGACCTATTTCGCATTGGATAAACTTGCGGGCGTTTTGGATTATATTTTGTATGAAAGCCGAAATAAGTTTGTTACTCCTAAAGAAGAAATCGATTTTGCGATGAATCTTATTGAAATCAATAAGATAAAAGTAAGTCCACTTTTTGAACTAAAGATAAAAACAAAAATTGATGAACAGGAGCCTCTTTTTCATCAAAAGCTTCTGGCTCCCCTAATCTCGATTGATTTTATTGAAAATGCATTCAAACATGCTGATTTGCAGAGTCCGGGTGCTTTTATCTCAGTAGTATTCGAATTCAAAGATGGGAACTTTGGTCTTACCGTAGCCAATAAAATTTCCTCTAAAACACCAATGAAAAAAGAAAAAGGTGGAATCGGAGCACAAACTCTTGATCAACGATTGAGAATCATTTATAAAGACAACTTTAAACTTGAACGGTTCATTGATGATGATGTTTATATTGCTTACTTAAAAATTAATTTACTTGGATACAAAAATCAAATGTCTGATCCTGGACGATGAGCTCCCGGGGCTTGCTTACCTTAAAATGCTCTGCGAGCAAATTGATGATCTGGAAGTCGTGAAGGCATTCAATGATCCTGAAGTTTTTCTCAAGGAACTACCATGTCTTGAATTTGATTTTTGCATTCTTGATATTCAAATGCCAGGAATTGATGGACTAAGTATCGCAAATTTGATGGGTAATATTCCCGTCATTTTTACCACTGCCTATAAAGAATATGCAGCGGAAGCTTTTGATTTGGATGCAGTAGATTATGTCCGAAAACCGATTCAGAAAGAAAGGCTTGAAAAGGCAGTTGACAAAGTAAAAGAACGATTAAAGAGAAAATCCCAGTCGAGAAAATTTGTTCAATTAAATACTGATAAAGGGAAAACACTGTTATTCTTTGATCAGGTTTGCTATATTTCTCCTTCTGAAATTGACAGTCGTGATAAATACGTTTTGTTGAACGAAGGTGAATCGATGATCCTAAAAAATACATCCTTTGAGCAACTTTTAAGTTTCCTTCCCTCTGATAAGTTTTGCAGGGTCAATAAGAAAGAGATTATAGCCCTGAAATGTGTGAAGTTTTTCTCCTATGATGAAATTGTAACCAATATCCCAGATTGTGCAGACAAAACAAAAGTCTTAACTCTCGGAGATGTTTTCAGAAATGAATTTCTTAAAAAACTGCACCCCTGATTTTATTACATTTTTTAGCTTTCTCATTACAAAATCATTGATGTTTCTGACGAACACAGAAAAATCAAAGAAAATTTGAACGATTTTTATGCAATGATTTGCGTTTGGGAAGACTAAAATATTTTCGCTATGAAAAAGTATCGGAATTTATTATTCTACATTGGTGTTACGGGTGGGGCTTCTGTCATCTTGTACTGGATTGTCATTTTTGGTCATAATTTAGAGATTGGACGTAATATTCTGGTTCCATCATCAGGTAAAAGCAATTTGAACGAATTCTTAGTATCCTTTTCTCATAATTTACAACATCCGTTGGCAATACTTCTTGTTCAGATTGTAACGATTATATTTGCTGCTCGATTATTCGGTTGGATTTGCAGAAAAATTGGTCAACCGACGGTTATGGGAGAAATAATTGCAGGAATCGTATTAGGACCATCTGTATTAGGAATGTATTTCCCAGGCGTATCATCAACTCTGTTTCCTATCCAATCTCTTGGGAATCTTCAGTTTTTAAGCCAAATAGGCTTGATTTTATTCATGTTCATTATTGGCATGGAATTGGATCTTAAGGTGCTTAAAAATAAGGCAAATCATGCTGTTGTCGTAAGTCATGCCAGCATTGTCATTCCTTTTACCTTAGGAATGGGGCTTGCTTATTATTTATATCCATATTTTGCACCGATGAGGGTGCAATTTACTTCCTTTGGCTTGTTTCTGGCTATTGCCATGAGTATTACTGCTTTTCCTGTTTTAGCAAGGATTGTACAAGAGCGTGGAATCCATAAAACTAAATTAGGAGCCTTGGTAATTACTTGTGCAGCTGCTGACGACATTACTGCATGGTCATTATTAGCAGCAGTGATCGCTATTGTAAAAGCCGGATCATTTGTAAGCTCTCTGTATACACTGTTAATGGCTGTGGGGTATGTATGTATTATGTTGAAGGTAGTACGACCCTTTCTTAAAAGAGTTGGCGATCTACATGTCACCCGGGAGAATTTAAGCAAACCGGTTGTAGCTATTTTCTTTCTTACCTTGATTTTGTCGGCTTGGGCTACTGAAATTATTGGCATTCACGCTCTATTTGGAGCTTTTATGACAGGTGTAATTATGCCCTCGAATTCCAAATTCAGAAACATTTTCATTGAGAAGATTGAAGATGTTGCTTTAGTCCTTTTATTACCGTTGTTTTTTGTTTTTACCGGATTGCGAACAGAAATAGGCCTTCTAAATGATGCTTTCTTATGGAAAGTATGTGGATTGATTATTATGGTAGCCGTTACCGGTAAGTTTATTGGTAGTGCGATTGCTGCTAAATTTGTAGGCCAAAGTTGGAAGGATAGTCTAATCATCGGGGCATTAATGAATACCAGAGGATTAATGGAGTTGGTCGTCCTAAATATTGGTTATGATCTTGGGATCATAGGTCCCCAGATTTTTGCTATGATGGTAATAATGGCTTTGATGACTACATTCATGACGGGTCCTGCTTTGGATTTGATCTCTCGTCTTTTTAAGAGTAAAGGAATTCTTGTTCCACAAGAAATCAATGATCTCAGAAAGTATAAAATATTAATCTCATTTGGGAATTGGGAAAGTGGAAAAGTATTGTTGCGTTTGGCTAACAGCTTGACAAAAAACTTAAATGGAAATGCGGCGGTTACCGCTATGCATTTATCTCCCAGTAATGAATTAAATCATTATAATATAGATGAATACGAAAAGGAAAGTTTCGCTCCTGTAATTTCTGAATCATTGTTTCTGAATCAGAAGATTACAACTTTATTTAAAGCTTCGAATAATATTGATTCCGATATTGTAGAAGTGGCTAATGATGGAGATTATGATTTACTGCTGATTGGGGTAGGACAGTCAATTTTTGAGGGAAGCTTACTGGGAAAAGTCTTGGGCTTTTCCACACGCATAATCAATCCGGATAGAATAATTGGGAAGTTTACAGGACAGGAAAAATTATTTGAAAATTCGCCGTTTGATGACAGGACCCGACAGATTATAACCAATAGCAAAGTTCCGGTTGGAATATTTATCGATAAAGATCTAAACAAAATTACCCGAGTCTTTGTGCCGTTTATTTTTGAGAACGATAGTTGCTTAATCCAATATGCACAGAAACTTATAAATAACTCATCTGCTCAAATATCTATCTTAGATCTTGAAGATAGGATTAAAAACAGAAATGAAATTAAAGAGGCAATCCGCACAATTGAACAATCGGCGCCTCAACAGATTAGTCTGTTGAGCAATGTGAAAATTGAGAGTGGATTTCTTCAGCAACAGGATCTAATGTTAGTAAGTTCGGAAGGATGGAAAAAATTGGTTGACTCTCAAAGTATATGGTTAAAGAATACTCCCTCTGTTCTTATTATAAAACCTTAAATATTGAGCAACCATTTGCATGAGTGTTCTAAAGCAGATACTGTTAACTTATCTAATCAGGTTTAACTCAGTCTGAAGGGTAATTTAAAAGTGGCAAGGATATTATAAAATAAGGCTGCCTCAATGCAAGGGGCAGCCTTATTTATTTGAATGATGGCGTTCTATAGGGCCGTTCTATTTTTCATTGATCTCAAGAACACAACTTGACATTGATGATCCGGGTGATACATTCAATCCGATTTTCATAAGGTAATCGCCTTTGAATGATTTTCCGTTTTCGGGACAAGATGCTCCGGTGTTCGGGAAAATATTGGTTTCCTGAATAGTATAAGTCTTATCCGGATCCAATCCTTTAAGTCTTACCGTATTGAAGCTGTCTCCCCAACGGCAATTCAAAGTGTATGAAAATAATACTGCTTTATTCTTTTGTTCGCTGACATACATTAAAACTGCACGATTTTCTTCATAAGGAGAGATTATTCTGTATAAGTCTCCAAAGTATACTACTTCTTTAATTCGATTGTAATTTTTAACAGCTTCCTGGCTGAACTTTAGTTCATTTTCATTGAAATCTTTTACACGAATGTCGTATCCCATTTTTCCCATCATGGCTACATCCGTACGGAATTTGAGAGATTCTCTTCCCCAGGAAGTGATATGATTACAGGTCGCAATAGTCGGGAAGAAATAGGAATATCCCCATTGAATAAAGATTCGTTCAAATCCATCTGTATTATCACTTGGCCAGAATTCAGTAAAATAGGGGAGTGCACCGTAATCGACACGGCCACCGCCTCCGGAACAGAGCATTATCGGCAGATGTGGGTACTTCGTACGAAGTTGAGCAAATATTGTGTAAAGACTTTTTACATAATCGACATAAAGATTCGATTGTTTATCTTTAAGATAAGGGGAATAAGTATTGGTCATCATCCGATTGCAATCCCATTTGATGAAAGCAATTCCCGGATTCTTAGTAAGCATTTCGTCAACAATATTGAAAACGAATTTTTGTACCTGAGGATTGGTAAGGTCCAATACCAATTGATTCCTGTAATAATGTTCCGATCTGTTGGGTAATTTCAGAATCCACTCCGGATGCTTTTCATACAACTCACTTTTGGGATTAACCATTTCGGGTTCAAGCCAAATACCGAATTTAACACCTTTGCTATCTGCTTCTTTTACCAGATGACCGATACCGTGTGGTAATTTGTCTTTATTCTCTTGCCAATCACCTAATCCGGCATTGTCCCCGTTTCTTGGATATTTATTGGCAAACCACCCGTCATCCAATAAGAAGAGGTCTACACCTAAAGTTTTGGTGTCGTCAAATATTTCGCTCAATTTCTGTTCATTAAAACCAAAACCGGTGGCTTCCCAGTTATTAAGAAGGGTAAGACGGGGTTTATCTCCGTCAAGGATACCATATTTTCTGGCCCAGCGATGGAAGTTTCTGCTTGCTAATCCTTTCCCTTCTGTTGAATAAGTAAAGAAGAAGGACGGCGTGACAAATGATTTCCCTGGTTGCAAAATATATTCTGAAGCAAACGGATTAATTCCGGAAATGACACGAAGAGAATTTCTTTCATCTAATTCAAAAAGGAGTCTGAAATTTCCGGACCACCCTAATGTTCCAGCCAATACATCTCCATTTTCTTCATCAGATTTCTGATCCAGTGATAAAAAGAAGATCGGAGATTGATACATGTGTGCCCGTGATC
>JAUZOB010000200.1 GCA_030706665.1 Bacteroidota bacterium | reverse complement strand
TCTTTAAATTCTTGAGCTGATCAATTATACTTTTCGGATCCTTAGCTGTAAAAACAAAGCTTCCTGCAACAAGAACGTCTGCACCTGCATCCAATAATGCTTTGCCTGTTTCCAGATTTACACCACCGTCTATCTCAATTCTGATCGACAACCCTCTCCGAGTAGCCATTTCTCTTAACTTTCTGACCTTTTCAAGCGTTTGGTTAATAAAACTCTGTCCTCCGAATCCAGGATTGACTGACATTAATAACACAACATCTATTTCTTCCAAAATATCCTCAAGAGAACTAACCGGAGTATGAGGATTCAGACTTACTCCCGATTTCATTCCCAATTTACGAATTGCCGTAAGAGTCCGATGTAAATGACGACAAGCCTCATAATGAACAGTAAGAATTTGAGCTCCGCAATTTTTAAAGTCATCCAAGTACCGATCAGGCTCAACGATCATCAAATGAACATCAAGCGGCAACTTCGCAACTTTATTAATTTGCCGAATTATAGGAAACCCAAAAGTTATATTGGGGACAAATACACCATCCATAACATCGATATGGATCCAGTCGGCCCGACTTTCATTAAGCATTTCTATATCTTCTTGCAAACGAAGAAAATTAGCAGATAGTATAGAAGGAGATATTAGATGACTCATAAGTTTTAGGTTTTTGCAAATGTACAAAAACAGAATTTTATTCATTCCTTTTAAACAAAAAACCGGCATTTGTCAACCGGTTTTTTTCTAAATATCATTTAATAATTAATGAATTAGGCATCTAACTATTATTAAAGATACAACAGAATAAAACTCATTCATTAACCAAGATAGTTTTTAAGGAGTTTATTACGATAATTACACTTTAGCTTTTTAATAGCTTTCTCCCTCAATTGTCTGACACGTTCTCTTGTCAAATTAAAGACTTCAGCAATTTCGTCAAGCGTATGTGGACGATAACCATTTAATCCATAATAATAGCGAATAATTTCAGCTTCTCGTTCATTTAGAGTTCCTAAGAAACGTTCAACCTCTACACTCAGAGACCCGTTAATCAGTTCTCCATCTGGACTTTCAATATCTTCATTCTCAAAAAGATCAAGAAGAGTACCTCCTTCTTCGTCACGCAATGGAGCATCCATTGACACATGATGACCATACATTTTCAATGCATCTTCTACTACTTCTGAGGTAACCTCAAGCAATTCTGCAATCTCGTCAGTAGTCGGTTCGCGTTGATTCTCTTGTTCCAGTTTGTGAGCGATATGAGCAATTTTATTCAGAGTACCAATTCTATTTAACGGCAATCTTACAATTCGAGCCTGTTCTGCCAATGCCTGCATAATTGATTGACGAATCCACCATACGGCATAAGAGATGAATTTAAATCCTCTGGTTTCATCAAATCGCTGAGCCGCTTTTATCAATCCAAGATTTCCTTCATTGATCAGATCCGGAAGACTTAATCCCTGATTCTGATATTGTTTTGAAACAGATACGACAAAACGCAAATTAGCTTTTACCAACTTTTCCAATGATTGAGAATCTCCCAAATGAATTCTTTTTGCCAATTCGACTTCCTGTTCCGAATTTAATAATTCTATTTTACTTATTTCCTGAAGATATTTATCCAGAGAAAGGGCCTCTCTGTTGGTTACTTGTTTTGTAATTTTTAATTGTCTCATGGCAATGGGGTTTATGGGGTCTTATTTTTTCCTAACATATTATCAGAACTGTCGTTCCTAAAGTTAATATGATTAGTCAGCCTTTCACAGAAAAAATTAAAAAATTATACGAATTATTACATTTCAGGGATGAAATGAGCATTTATTCATTAATTTGCATGAAAAGCATCTATTTAAGAATTAATCACATTAAGTTGTATTACCGGGAATAAATTCCTCTTTCATTTTCATCTTTAAAATAAATGAACGAACTTTAAAAGAAATAATCTCGTATGTAAAAATGTAAGATAAACCTTATAACATTCAGCTAATGTTGTAAACAATTTTATATTCATTTTGTTTCATAGTTAAAACAATTTTATAATTACTAAAAAAATGTTTTTTTTATTTGGGAATTGCTCCTTATTATTTAATATTGCAGCACATTTCCAAACGATCACGTTAAGGAAAAATCAACTTCATCTCGTTATAAAAAATCAAACTTTTAAATACGGGTTACTCTGCACAAGAGGAAGTGCTTAAGAATCATTAATAATGCCTTGTTTTTATGTATGACATTTTAGAATTAAACAAGAAGTTACTGCCCGAACTACGCGAGATTGCCAAGAATCTAAATATTAAACGAGTAGAATCCTTCAAAAAGCAGGATCTTATTTATAAAATATTAGATACTCAGGCGATACTGGCCTCAGAAGAGAAACCGAATAATCCCAGACGGCCGGTCATTCCACAACGTTCTGCTCCCACAGAAGTAGAAAGCAAAAGGAACGATCGCTTGCCCTTTTTTGGTTTTCGTAAAACCGGATTATTCGGAGGCAGAGATATTGATAAAGAAATTTCAAAGGAAGAACAACAGACCGATGCAAGTACTGCATCAGAACAGGAAGTAATTTCACCTTCTGACACTCAACCCAACGTTAAAACAAACGAATCAGAAGATCGATTAAGTGCTATTATTCACCCTGACAAACCCTCCGTTACTCTTTCGGAAGATCAAGCAATTGAGACAACAACAGATTCTGTTGAGCTGAAAACAATTGCACCGCAACCTGTTTCTGAAGAGACTATTCAAACAGAACAGCCAGATGATGAGGAGGCAAAAAAGAGTCGTCGTCCCCGTCTTCGTAAAGCAGATAAGTCCCGTACAGTTCTACTTACCCCAAGGAGTGATGCGTCAGTAACTCCTGAAGAAGGGAAAGAGGATGATGCCACTGCTGTTTCTGAAGCTCCTGCTACTCCTGAAGCAGAAATAGTCAAAGAATCAACGGAAGAGACAGAAGATTCTGCGATCATCAAACCTAAAGTTATTGAACAACCTTTACCTCAACATCCTCGCAAAGTACTTAGCCGGGGAGAAGTACGCCAGCCCCAAAGCAGCGGAGTAGCTTTAGGAAGAAGGACTCAACAAAACTATCCTCAAAATTATCATAAGGAGCAACAACAAGAAAAGCCTTATGAATTTGAAGGTATTATAAGTAGTACCGGAGTATTGGAAATCATGCCCGATGGTTATGGCTTCCTGCGTTCTTCCGATTACAATTATTTGAATTCTCCTGACGATGTGTATGTTTCTCAGTCTCAAATAAAACTGTTTGGATTAAAAACAGGAGACACTGTTACCGGGACAATTCGTCCGCCGAAAGAAGGTGAAAAATATTTCCCTCTTATTAAAGTAATGGAAATTAATGGCCGCAGTCCTGATTTTATCCGTGACCGTGTTCCGTTTGATCATCTGACACCTCTTTTCCCGGAAGAAAAATTTAATCTCACAGGGAGTGGGAAAGCAACTATTTCAACTCGTATCGTCGATATGTTTGCTCCAATAGGTAAAGGTCAGCGTGGATTGATTGTTGCACAACCTAAAACAGGTAAAACTGTACTATTAAAAGAAATTGCGAATGCAATTGCCGCCAATCATCCTGAAGTGTACATGATTGTATTACTAATTGATGAGCGTCCTGAAGAGGTTACTGATATGGCCAGAAGCGTTAATGCTGAAGTTATCTCTTCAACCTTCGACGAACCTGCAGAACGTCACGTACGTGTGGCCGGAATGGTACTTGAAAAAGCGAAACGTCTTGTTGAATGCGGACATGATGTAGTCATTCTGCTTGACTCAATTACCCGTCTCGCTCGCGCCTATAATACAGTTCAACCGGCTTCAGGAAAAGTTCTTTCAGGTGGTGTTGATGCCAATGCACTTCATAAACCCAAACGTTTCTTCGGGGCAGCCCGTAACATTGAAGAAGGCGGTTCTTTAACCATCATTGCTACAGCGTTAACAGAGACCGGATCAAAGATGGACGATGTAATCTTTGAAGAATTCAAAGGTACCGGAAATATGGAACTGCAGCTCGACAGGAAGCTATCGAACAGAAGGACATTCCCGGCTGTCGATATTACTGCATCCAGTACGCGTCGTGAAGACCTGCTTATTTCTAAATCGATGCTTGATAAAATCTGGATTCTTCGGAATTATCTTACAGACATGAACTCTGTTGAGGCCATGGAATTCCTTAAAGACAGGTTAATGAAAACAAACTCAAATGAAGAGTTTCTTGTTTCAATGAATAGTGACCAATAGAGGTTATTCCATTTACCTTCAAGAAAACCTGGAATAATCATTATCAAATCATACGACAGGCAAATGATGAATCTAAGATTCTTATTTGCCTGTCTGTTTTTAAATGCCTTCCTTTCCAACAATCGATCGTCCCCCATATAATCACATTACGCCTCGCCAATATTTTCGATGTTACCAATGAGCAGATGGCATTGAATCAACTGTTTTTAATCAGAACAGATGATCCAACTCAAAATAATTCATCTCAAAGTATTAATAATTGAATTTTTTCATCGCTATTCACTTAAAATGATGTATATTTTCATTAGCTATGGAAGGAGTTCTCATCATAACATATAACAATGTAGGACAGATTATTAGTTTCTTGCTGAATTCTGTCTATAACATACTTATGATCCTTGGGATTCTGGCAGGAATGATCTATGTAATAAGAAACCGGAATCGTTTCATTCGTCCGGTAGCCTCTATTCTGCCTTCTCAGATGCTTAAAAGTCTTCGGAAAAGGCATCCTTCGGATATAACAATAAAAAATTATCCCGATCCCGGAACAAGGGAGAAGCTGCTACGTCTTCTTTCCTGCATGGAAAAAGAGCAATTATTTCGCAACAAACTTCTTAATCGGAAGAAGCTTGCAAAACATGTTAATATCTCAACTCCCAAAATGACTTATATGCTTCACCGATATCTGGAAGTCGGGTTTAGTGATTTCGTCAATCATTACCGGGTAGATGCTGTAAAGAAACGTCTTTCAGATCCCAATGGCCGAAAAAAACCACTCATTTTAATTGCAAAAGAATGTGGATTTAACACCAGAACTACATTCTATCGCATTTTTAAAGACTTTACTGGCTATACACCTATTCGTTATCTGGAACGCTTAGTCCAGGAAGAAAAAATAAGACGATAAAAATTAATCGAAATAAATTGATTTAGCACTTTTGGGAACAGCTTCTCCAATAATTGCAGCATCCGGATGGACTCCGCTATCATGTAACGCAGACAAGACCTCGTAGGCATTTTCTGCAGCAACCGCCATCAGTAGTCCGCCTGAAGTCTGAGCATCACATGCAAGCATTTTCATATTGTAGTTCACATTCTTAGAAAAAGAGAGTTGATCATTTACGAACTCCAGATTACGAAATGCAGCACCCGGGATACACCCATCGTCAAGCAATGAATAAACTTCAGGAAATAGAGGCAATGATTTAGAAATAAGATGGAAACTCACATTGCTTGCCTGAGCCATGCGCATTGAATGGCCTAAGAGTCCGAAACCAGTTATATCAGTAGCTCCTTTCACCTCATATTTCTGCATGATTTCAGCTCCTGTTTTATTCAGCAGCTTCATCGAATTTAACACAGTTTGTACACTGGTTTCATCTGTCAGCTTATTTCGTTGACCGGCAAGAATTACACCTGTTCCGAGAGGCTTCGTCAGAATTAATACATCTCCCGGTTTAACCCCTGCATTCGTAATTAACTTATCCGGATGAACAACTCCAACGACTGCCAATCCATATTTAGGGGGAGTATCTTCAATTGTATGTCCTCCAACAAGAAGAGCTTCGGCCTCCTCAACTTTATTAAATCCTCCTCGAAGAATATCGGTATATGCTTCCATTGGAAGCTGTTTGGAAGGAAACATCATCAGATTCAATGCCAATAAAGGCTTCCCTCCCATTGCATATACATCACTTAGTGCATTCGCTGCAGCAATTTGTCCAAACTCATATGGATTGCTGCATACGGGTGGAAAGAAGTCAGTAGTATAAATCAATGCAGTATCTTCATTTAAACGATAAACACCTGCATCATCATGGGTATCAATACCAACCATCAGATTTTCATGCGTTACCCTGGGTAACTTTGCCAGAATACCTTCAAGTTGTTTGGGTGAAAGCTTTGCTGAGCAACCTCCGTTTTCTACAGTCGATAAAAGATCAAAGTCCATGGCTTAGCTTTGTTTTTCATAAATACTTACAGAAATATTCTGTTCGATTAACAAAGACCTGACTAATTCACAATCAACAGGCTCAATTT
>JAUZOB010000020.1 GCA_030706665.1 Bacteroidota bacterium | reverse complement strand
TATATTTATTCATCCTCTAAGATTTCCTGAACACGCCCGACTTCTCCGGTGGTTAGTCTTACCTTGATTCCATGTGGATGAGTAGCTGATTTCGTAAGAATATCCTTAACAATCCCTTCTGTTAGTTTCCCGGTCCTTTGATCTTGTTTCAATACGATGGCTACACTAAGCCCAGGTTTGATGTCACTTCTTTTAGATCCGTTTCCCATTTTAATGAGTGTTTTTTCTGAATTTACTATATAAGCTGGTATGGCTTTTTACCATTATCCTAAATTCAGTGAATTGTTCTTTGAAAGACTTCTTTAATATGATAATACCTACATTATCGCTTCTGTGTAGTAATACACAGTTCTTGAATTCTGTTATTTCGTAAAGCTTTTCCCATGTGAAATGATTTTTAAATGACTCTCCTTCGATTTGAATTTCTTCGTCACTAAAATGAAATGTCATTGTTTCCTCTATTATTTTATTCGATTTGAATTCTCTTTTGCTTTTGATCCAAAATTTGATCGGATAGTACAGAATGAAAAGCAAAAAGCAGATAAGTAGGAAATTAGGAGATTCGGTAGAATTTTTGAATATCCCTAGAATATCAAGCAGAGCCATGATAATCCAGTAGAAAGAATAAATATATAGATACTTTAAATTGGATTTTCTATATACATAGGAAAAAAGAAAGTAGAGGTAGTCCCTTTGTGTAATTTTATTTTGAATGATAATTTCTTTCATCAGTTTGTAATTTATTCATCCTCTAAGATTTCCTGAACACGCCCGACTTCTCCGGTGGTTAGTCTTACCTTGATTCCATGTGGATGAGTAGCTGATTTCGTAAGAATATCCTTAACAATCCCTTCGGTCAATTTACCGGTCCTTTGATCTTGTTTCAATACGATGGCTACACTAAGCCCAGGTTTGATGTCACTTCTTTTAGATCCGTTTCCCATTTTTTTAATTGGATTATATAAATTCAGATGTTAATCTCGGATGACTTTGTACCATTGTCTTGAATTCTGGAAATTTGTCTCCAAATGAATCCTTCAGAACGATATTGGCTACATTTTTGTTTTGATATATCAGAATCAAGTGTTTCAGTTCTTTAATCTTAAAAATAGTATCCCAGTTTAATCGCTTTTTAAAAGTTTCGCCTTCAATCAGAATCTCTTCTTCGTTGAAATGGTATATCATTGTTTCCTGTAATTTCCTCATCATCTTAAAAGATCGTCTTGTTTGCATCCTTAATGAGATAGGGAAGAATACGGTGAAAAATAAACTGAATACAAGTTGGACATAAGGTTGCATGGAAAACAGTTGATATATTCCTACCAATTGGATCAGGGCAGAAAGCATTAAAAGGATTGAGATGCTGGTTATAATGATGAGCCATGGTTTCTTGTATATGGAGGTAAATACAAAGGAAACGTAAGCGTCTCTTGTTATTTTGCTTTGAACGATAATTTCTTCCATTTGTTTATAGTATTAATTCTTTAAAATTTCCAGGACTTGTTCGATCCCTCCGGTGTTTAGTCTTAGCCTGACCCTGGTGGATGACTGGCAAAGTTCGTAAAATATCCTTAACAATCTATTCGATTGAAATCTGATATGCTGATTTTGTTACAAGGCAAAGGTTATTCTTGGTTTGGGTTTATTTAATAATACTTCTTTAAGTTGCGCTTCCCACGTTTATTTATTGTCTTTTCTGAATTTGCTTTTTACTTCGGAATGATTTTGTACCATTGTCCTAAAGTCTGGGAAGCTGACTCCAAATGATTTTTTCAATAAAATATTGGCTGTATTTTTGCTTTGATATATCAGAACCCAGTTTTTCAGATCTTTAATCTTAAAGATCTTATCCCAGGAATATTGGCTATTAAATGATTCGCCTACAATTTGGATGTTTTCTTCTCTGAAATGGTAAGTTATTGATTCATGCAGCCTTCCCATTGTCTTAAATGTCCTTATACTTTGTATCCATAAATAGATTGGAAAAAACAATGTGAAGTATAATCCGAATATGAGTTCGAAATAGGGTGGCTCAGAGAAATATTTGAATATTCCTAAAAAATAAAGAATAGAGGTGATAACCATTGCAGTAGAGAGAGCGGATATAACGATAATCGAGGGCTTTCTATATGTATTAACAAATGCAAAGCGGATATAATCTTTTTGTGTGATTTTGTTTTGAATGATGATTTCTTCCATCGGTTTATTCTTATAGCAGTATTAAAACAGGTGAATTATGAGTGAATTTAATTTAAAAAATCGATGTTGGCAAACGTTCGTTTAATGCCATATTTGAATTTGTATTTTGAGTACCCCAGAATGAGCACAATTCCTTCTCTGCTTTTATATCGGATATTGTATTTCTCCCGGAATCTTTTGGCGGGGGAACCGTTCTGTATCATCGGGTGAATTGCACCCAGCATGCAGGTGCCTAATCCCATTGATTCAGCCGCATGCATGGCATAGGTAGCAGCAATGATCGGATCGGCAGGATCACAATAGGAAGAACCATAGAAATACAAAGCTACAGGGGCATCATAAGTAATCAGGTCATTCCCATAACTCATTTCGTCTATATAGCAATCAAATAGAGGTCGTAAGAAGTTCTTAAACAAATCGCTGGTGGCTTTTCCTAAAAAAGGTCGCATGAGTGTCAGAAATACTTTAGAAGACATCCACCTCATGCCCTTTAGAAATTGGGCATAATCTTTACTGAATTCAAATACTTTGTCTTTCCCTTCCATGACCAATACATTTACATCCGAAGGCGGAATTCCCATAGGAGCAGTCTGGGCAGCTTCGAGAATTTTGAGGATTAGATCGTGATCGACGGCTTTATCTTTAAAGACCCGGGTGCTTCTACGTCGTTTCATTAAGTTGGTCAATGACTCGTATGAGGCTGCTTCCTCTGCTTCCGGCAATTCGATTAAATCCTCTTCCGAGATAAAACGTCCTTCTATTTTTATGGCATCCTGCGGACAGATGGCCATGCAATGCCCGCATCCTATACATCCGAATTTAGGAAGGTCGTTCAGTGCGACTTTTTTATTCACAATCTTCAGGCTAAAGTCTTTGCAGATATCTACACAGAGACCGCATCCGTTGCATTTTTCCTGATCGATCAGGATTGTTGCCGGTTCATTTGATCTGGAAGTAGGAATAGCCATAATATATCAGGTTAGATTAGACTTCAACATGCACTTCTCTCATATGCAATTTAATAAAAAAAGGAGATTGTTGGTTCTATCCTTGTAAGATTAAAACTGTGCGTTTTAAATTATGACACAACTTATAGCGATGCTATAATTATTTTGTCAATGGCTTTATTTCTTCCCTTTTTTAGATTCTCCAATCTTAAAAGTATAGTTTCGTGTTTCCTTTACAACTATTGTGTTGTGTAAATTTACATTATGGTCTAATTGATATGATCTTAGAATCGCACTTTAATAGCCATACTTCAATGAAAATTGTTATTTTACAGGATATTGAGTAAATCCATAGGGGTACCTACTATGTATTTAGCACCACTGGCTATTAACTCTTCTTTTGTTCTGAATCCCCAAAGAGCTCCAACAGCATACATGCCTGCATTTGTCGCGGTCTGCATATCGACATTGGTGTCTCCGATGTAAATCATATTTTCAGGACTAATCCCTAGCTCTTTACTTATCTGAAGAGCGCCATAGGGGTTAGGCTTTTTATTTGCCTCGGTGCTTAATCCCATTATGATCTCAAAGAAATCGGGCATCAATGCCTGAACGATCTTCTTGGTAAATTCATCTGCTTTGTTTGAGAAAACGCTTAATTTCAGGTTGCGTGATTTCAGTTCGCAGAGAAGATCTATGATGCCGTTATAGGGTTTGGTCTTATTAATACAGTTATTGCTGTATGTCTCCATCATCATGCGGTAACATTTCTCAACTGTCTGTTCGTCCCGATTGGGCTCAGGTAAAGTGACACGTACAAGATTTCGAATGCCTTTGCCGATAAAAAAGTTGTAGGCAGCAACCTCATGAACCGGATAATTAAAGTGGTGCAAAACGTTATTCATTGAATCAGCCAAATCTTCCAGTGAGTTTATTAAAGTGCCATCCAGATCAAAAATTATCCCTTTAAAATTCATATTGTTTCTCTTTAAGAATGCCCCTAATATAGTCTTTATCGAAGATTGACAGATATCTGCAGTATAAAAAGTGGGAATTGTTAACCTATCCTGCATGTCCTTTTAAATTGATCCCTAATGTTTCATTGGTTATGCATTATCCTCTTCATCTGATTTTCCCTTTTTAAAGAGATTGCAATTTCAGTAATTTGATTCCTTTTCAAATTCTGTCGAACTATTTATGGGGTTAAGATAAGATAACCTAAATCAATATTATTCCCACTAAAGTAAGGACTTGAGTAAAAAATTCATGAATAATACGCTGATTTTATTAGAACTTTCTGAAGGTTGAAGTAGTATATATATGGAAGAAGAAGCAAAATCTGAGTATTTGCTTTCTTGACAGAGACACGATACTAAAGTGATTTAACCATAGCATCTTTAGGACCTCCGTATGATTAACCTTCTTCTATTACAGGGAGAGGGAGATAATGTGATAAGTAATTTCGAATGAATCAAAGATTAAATGCAATGAATGCCCTTCTAATTTACCCGGAGTGTCCCGAAACATTTTGGAGTTTTAAGCATGCCCTTCGATTTGTGTCCAAGAAAGCAGCGAATCCACCTCTCGGATTGCTGACCGTGGCCGCTTTGCTTCCCAAAGAATGGAATAAGAAGGTGGTTGACATGAATGTATCCGGCTTGCTTGTCGATGATATTTTAAAAGCGGATTGGGTGTTCATTAGTGCCTGCGATATACAACGGAAGTCGACAGAAGAGGTTATACTGTTGTGTAAAAAGTACCATAAGAAGATTGCCGGTGGTGGCCCCTTGTTTACAGCTTCCCCTGAAGATTTTCCATCGGTCGATACCCTGATCCTGAATGAAGGAGAAATAACCATTCCTCTTTTTTTGAAAGACCTTAAAAAAGGGTACGTTCATCGAATCTACAAGACAGGTGAATATGCCGATCTTACATTGTCGCCAATTCCTGATTATTCTTTATTGGACATTAAAAAATATGTCACCTTAGGAATTCAGTTTACGCGCGGATGCCCGTTTAATTGTGAGTTCTGTAATGTCACAGCCATGTTCGGGCATAAAGTCAGAATGAAACAACCAGAACAGATCATTGAGGAACTTGAGAACCTTTTTGCTTTAGGATGGCAGGGGAATGTATTTTTCGTGGATGATAATTTTATCGGAAACAAGAGCTTTTTAAAAAGAGAGTTGCTTCCTGCTCTTATTCAATGGATGACAGAGCATAACTATCCGTTTGTATTTAATACCGAAGCTACAATAAATCTTGCCGATGATGAAGAGCTTATCGAATTAATGGCCAATGCCGGATTCGACAGTGTTTTTATCGGAATAGAATCTCCAAGCGTTTATAGTCTGGTCGAATGTAATAAGGTACAAAACCTGAATCGTGATCTAGTGGAAGACATCCATAAGATTCATCGTCATGGGCTTTTAGTTACTGCCGGTTTTATCGTAGGTTTTGACAGTGATCATACATCCATCTTCCAACAGCAGATTGATTTTATAAAGAAAAGCGGGATTATTTCTGCAATGGTCGGACTATTAAATGCCCCCAAGAATACGAAGTTATATGAACGGTTAAAGTCAGAGAATCGTTTGAAACCTGATTTTACAGGGAATAATACAGATCTTCGAATGAATTTTATTCCCAAAATGGATTATTCGGTTTTAATCGATGGGTATCGGAAGGTGGTGAAGGAAATATATGCTGCCGGACCTTACTATCGACGAGTTAAATCTTTTTTGAAAGAGTATAAGATTTCTCAGAAAATGGATAATCACTTTTCTTTGCAAACTCTGAAAACAATATTTCGGTCAATGTATATAGTGGGGCTGCGTTGTCGTGGACGTAGGTATTATTGGGGGTTACTAATCTGGAGCCTTATCAGACGGCCTTCGTCATTGCGACAGGCTATCACTTTTGCCATTTATGGATACCATTTCCGAAAAGTATACAATCTGTCTTATCATTGATATTGCTTCTGATGATAACTTATTAATTGAAAATGCATCTACGCCTTTAGAGGAAATGATCAGAATACTACATAAGTGTACAGACAACTCTTAGCTGATATTACTCCAGTTAAACTGAGTTTTACTGAACTTCTTAAGTTGCTCTTTTAGAACAAGGTTGTCACGATGGTTTAAGGTACCGTCTTCTTCTAAAATGCGCAAAGCAATTTCACGGGCGTATTGAAGGATTTGGCTATCGCGTGCAAGATTGGCAATCTTAAGATCGATTGGCAGTCCGCTTTGTTGCGTTCCCTCAAGATCGCCGGGGCCTCTTAGTTTAAGGTCTGCCTCTGCAATTTCAAATCCATCGGTTGAACGGACCATGATATCAAGTCTTTTGCGCGATTCTGCACTGATTTTATAATCGGACATCAGGATACAATAAGATTGATCGCAACCTCGGCCGACTCTTCCCCTGAGCTGATGTAACTGCGATAACCCGAATCGTTCTGCGTTTTCGATAATCATTACTGAGGCATTGGGCACATTTACCCCGACTTCGATTACTGTGGTAGCAACCATGATTTGTGTTTCGCCTTTGACAAAACGCTGCATTTCAAAATCTTTATCCGCAGCTTTCATTTTACCGTGTACCATGCTGACCTGGTAATGGGGCAGGGGGAACGCTTTCCGGATATGCTCATAGCCTTCTTCCAGATTCTTATAGTCAAGTTTCTCCGATTCCTTGATAAGCGGATATACAATGTAGATCTGACGCCCTGCTGCAATTTGCTTTCGGATAAAATCATATACAGATGCCCTTCGGTTTTCAAAATAATGAAGAGTCTGAATGGGCTTTCTTCCCGGAGGAAGTTCGTCAATTACGGACACATCGAGATCTCCGTATATTGTCATGGCCAGAGTCCTGGGAATTGGAGTTGCCGTCATGACAAGTATGTGTGGTGGCGAGCTGTTCTTTGCCCACAGACGGGATCTTTGCTCTACTCCGAAGCGATGCTGTTCGTCAATAATAACCAGTCCCAGATTTCGGTAATTGACCGTATCCTCAATTAAAGCATGCGTTCCGATCAATAGCTGCATTTCTCCCGAGAGCAGATGTTCATGAATGGTTTTCCGTTCAGCTTTACGAGTTGATCCGGTTAGCAGACCTGTTTGTAATGTTAGCCCGGCAAGCATGCCTTTGATCGATTCATAATGCTGATTGGCCAGGATTTCAGTCGGAGCCATTAAGCAGGCCTGATATCCATTATCAATAGCCATCAGTGCAGTCATTAGGGCAACCATTGTTTTCCCGCTTCCGACATCTCCTTGTAAAAGACGATTCATTTGTTTGCCTGATCCGACGTCCAGTCTGATCTCACGGATTACCCTTTTTTGTGCATTGGTAAGTTCAAAGGGAAGGTTATTTTTATAAAAGCTGTTGAAATAGTAACCGATTTTATGGAATATATGTCCTCTGAATTTATGATCACGCAGATTCTTTAGCGAAAGGATTTTAAGCTGAATGTAGAATAGTTCTTCAAACTTAAGCCTGAATTGGGCTTTATGCAGAAGTTCAGGATTAGTCGGAATATGGATGTTGAATAAGGCTTCCTCGAGCGAGATCAGTTTAAGTTTCTGTATAAGATAAGTTGGCAGGGTCTCTGCAATTTTCCCTTTTAACTGACTGAGCAATTGAATCTGGAGCTTGTGAATTGCCTTGGAATGCAGAAAACTATTTTTCAGCTTTTCGGTTGTATTGTAGTATGCCTGAAGGTAACCGGTAAAGGTTGCCAATGATTTAGCCGGTTCTTCCAGATCAGGATGGGCAACGTTTATCTTTCCGTTGAATTCTGACGGCTTCCCGAATAGCAAGTATTCTGTGTTTAATTTTATATTTTGAATGGTCCAGCTGATTCCCTGAAACCAGATCAGTTCGAGAGTCCCTGTGCCATCTGAAAACATGGCGACCAGTCTTTTCTTCCGGTTATCACCGATTTGCTGCATCGATATGATCTTCCCTTTTAGCTGGATGTAAGGCATTGATCCGTTAATCTCACGGATGGTATAAATCCGGGTCCGGTCAATGTATTTATAAGGGAAATAATACAGTAAGTCACTGCAGTTGTTTATATTCAGTTCTTTGCTAAGCAGAAGGGCTCTTTTGGGTCCGACGCCCGGTAAAAACTTTATATCTTGCTCCTCTAGTGTGCTCATTCGGGAATTTTGCTTTTTGTCAAGGATTATTTATGTCCTCTTATTCCTGATAATTTTGTAAAAATAGTGAATGATTGGCTAATAATAAGTCTTTTTTTAGGACTACCTTTTTTTAAAACACCTATTTTTGTTCTAAGGCTCAGCTATTGAATATTATTTATGAAAAAATTAAGGAGAATACGTTATCTGAAATATCGAATCTCGGCACGGCATCGTAAAGGATACGGTATTCATTCCCCTTTCATGTTTTACCTCGTTACCCGAATTTTTCGGAATAAGCATCCCTATTATGCTTATTCTGAGCTGGAAACTATTTATAAACGGCTCAAAGAATCCAATGAAAAGTGTGTTTCTGAGAAGGATGGGAGAGGCATTGCCTTAAAAAAGATTGTCCGGCAGAATGATTTTACCCTTAAATATGGGAAGATGTTGTTTCGCATGGTCAATTATTTTCAGCCCGACCTGATGTGTATTCACGGGGCTACCGGCGGAATGAATGTTCTGTATCTGGGGATGGCCTCAAAGCATTGCCCTTTAATTTGCAGTGGGATGGCATTGTCGGTTCTGGGTAATATTGAAGAGCTTGCAAGGCAGAGTTCGCTTTCGAATGTGCATTTTGCCGGGAACCTTCAGGTTGAGCAGGATGGCGTAATTCAGAAATCGTTGAACCCGTTGATCTTTATAAACGATCCGGGTAATCCGGATGAAGTATATCGTACGGTTCTGGAGTTATTGAATTTGAAAACGAAAAAGCTTATTTTAATTATAAAAGGAGTCCATAATTCAAAGGTTATGGAGGAGATGTGGAACAGAATCAAGAAAGAGTCCGGTGAAATGGATCTTTCATTGGTGACTGCCGACTTGTTTGTTTTAGGAATGATGATTATTGACGAAAGATTGACCAAACAGGATTATATCATAAATTTTTAATCTCTAAAGATTGCTCTCTGAGTCTCAAAAAGGTATCTTTGTTTAAAGCAAGAACCCATAATAATATGGAACAGGTCATACACCTTGAGAACATAGTTAAGAACTATCTGGTCGGAACTCAGATAGTACGAGCTTTGCGTTCTGTGTCTCTTTCTATCACCAGAGGAGAATATGTTGCAATTATGGGGGCATCCGGTTCCGGTAAATCGACTATGATGAATATTATGGGGTGTCTGGATACTCCTACTTCCGGAAATTATATTTTGAATGATCAGGATGTGAGCAGACTTTCGGATGATAACCTTGCTGAAATCAGAAACAAAAAGATTGGCTTTGTTTTTCAAACTTTTAATCTTCTTCCACGTTATACAGCATTAGAGAATGTGATGCTTCCGTTGGTGTATGCAGGTATCCCGAAGGATGAGCGAATAACATTAGCAAAGAAGCAAATGGAAGAGGTTGGATTATATGACAGAATGGAGCATAAACCGAATGAATTATCGGGAGGACAACGGCAACGTGTTGCAATTGCCCGTGCTTTGATCAATAATCCGACTATATTACTTGCTGATGAACCAACAGGGAATCTCGATTCTCAGACATCGGAAGAGATTATGCAACTTTTTTCTGTCATTCATAAAAAAGGGAACACGATCCTTCTGGTAACACATGAAGAAGAAATAGCCCGACATGCTTATCGTATTATACGACTGAAAGACGGGCATGTTGAATCTGATTATTTGAATCCGAATCCTATTTATTAAGAGAAACTAAAATGAAAGTTTATACAAAAACAGGCGATGATGGTACAACCGGGTTAATTGGGGGTACGAGGGTGAAAAAGTGGGATCTGAGACTGGAGGCTTATGGCACTGTCGATGAATTAAACAGTTATGTGGGGCTAATCCGTTCTCAGGATATTAAAGTGGATTTGGTTAATGCCCTGATTCGAATACAGGAACATTTGTTTGTTATTGGGGCCAGCTTGGCCACAGATTCTGAGAAGACAGATTTCCGTAAGAATCTTCCTTCCGGAGAAGCGGAAATTTCATTCCTTGAGAACGAAATTGACGGTATGCAGGAGAAATTACCTGCGATGAAGTCCTTTGTGCTTCCCGGAGGCAATAATTCTGTCTCTTTTTGTCATATTGCAAGAACTGTATGCAGAAGAGCCGAACGTATTGTGTCTCAACTTGCATCGGTCTCTGATGTCGATGCTAATGTTATGAAGTTTTTAAATCGACTTTCTGATTATCTTTTTGTTTTGTCTCGTCAAATAAGCGATGACCAGAAAGTTAAGGAGGTTCCGTGGATTTTGAAAAAATAATTTAAAATCCACTGGTTGGCAGTGAAAGTTTTTTTACTATATTCGCTGTGCTCTTGAAAATAAGTTTAATTCTTAAACTTCTGGGTTATGTATTGGACACTAGAATTAGCTTCTAAACTTGAAGATGCTCCCTGGCCTGCAACCAAAGATGAGCTAATTGACTATGCGATTCGATCGGGAGCACCGCTAGAGGTGATTGAAAATCTTCAGGAAATTGAAGATGAAGGCGAAATTTATGAAAGTATTGAAGACATCTGGCCAGATTATCCGAGTAAAGACGACTTCTTCTTTAATGAAGATGAGTATTAACGGAATGAATCTGATTACAGATAAAAAAAATGCAGGAGTTTAACTCCTGCATTTTTTATTTAATATCTCTTAGAACATCATCTTTGTCTTTAGGCCTTAACAGTCCTAGCCATTTGAACCCTGGAAGTTCTTTGTCCTGTTCGGCGATCTTATCCAGAGGAACTAATCTGCAATCAGGCTTGGTTTTAAAGGTCACTTTGTGGATCTTGCTTTGTTTTAATCTGATATCTATATCAGTACATTCAACATGATTCAAGCCGACAACCGATTTCTTCTGTTTCTTCTTCGCATCCTCCTCACTGACATAATAGACTGCCTGCGAATTCCCATTTACATCTACTTTATAGAGTTCGCGTTTCAAAATGTGTCCGATCATATTACGGCCTTTGATCTGGTTGTACCCAATGGTATCTTCCCTGGAAATCATAAATGAATTTTGATACATTTTTACCAGGCTCTGATTCGGCCCGGATGGTAACATCTCGATTTCATTGGCCGAAAGCTGAGAATCTGCACTCCAAAGTACGGGGCTTTTATACATTCGCATGATTGAGTCTTTGGAAAAATAAATCAGTGAGTCACATTTCCCCTGAAGGTCCGGTTTGAAAAAGCGCACTCCATACCAGGCTTTTATAATGCGTTCCCTGGTGATCGGATTTTCCTGTGCATAGAGTGTATCAGCATGAAGATAAAGGGTGTCTTTTTCAGAATATTGAATGAAGAGGGCTTTGTCTGATACATGGGCTCTTCGGTTTTTATCATCGTAAAAGCCTTTATTCCCTTTGATGGTATATCGTTCTTTCTTATTGGTAATACTAATGGCACCACGAGCTTTCCCAATGCCAGTCAGTTTATTAAAATCAATTGTATCAGCTTTCAGCTCCTGATCGCCCTTGGTTATGGAAGCATTTTTCGAGAACTCGGATATATTTGTTTTTGTATTGAACCATCCGCTTTCTGAATACATCGTTCCATTCGGACCATAAATATGAGTCGGCCCCGTTATGAATGCTTTCCCCGTGAGTGTATTATACTTCAGTGAGTCAGCTTTCAGTGTATATTCCTTATTTTTGAGGACCACGTTTTTGTTGAAATAAAATAGGTCTCGCTGAGTAAAATATCTTCCGATTTGACTGGTTAATGTACTGGCTTTACCTTTGTCGACAATTTTACCTCCGCAATCGTAATAGGCAATGCTTGTCGCCATGTCATAGATCATCGAATCGGTGGTTAGGGTAATCTTTGGGTCCGTAAGTTTTACGTTATTGCGAACGTGAGCAAGCCGGGTTAATGAGTTGTAGTTGGCTCTTTGGCAATATAGATTAACCGTATCTGATTTGATAATATGGACGTTCCCATAAGCTTCAACCATGTTCTCTTTTGTGAAGTTATAAGCACTGTCGCACATCATCACAACGTCATTGTGCCGAATGATTACATCTCCCAGTAACCTCCACATTTCAGTCGTGTTGTTGAAAATTGAAAGTTTGGACCGATCAATATTAACTAATACACGTTTTTGTGCAAAAGAACCAGTCGGTAATAGAATTATTACCAAAAGAAAGAGTCGAAACAAGATGTTTCCTTTGTTATGATGTTTCAAAAAATTCATTTTAGAGTGACAAAGTTATATCAGTAATTTCTGAATGATATCTTCAGTACTAATACCTTCGGCTTTATAAACTTTAATAATTCGGTGCCGAAGAATAGTGACTGCTACTGCCTTTACATCTTCAATGTCAGGTGAATATTTACCATTAAGTGCTGCAAGAGACTTCCCGGTATTCAAAAATCAATGGGGCTATTTAGTCCATTTGTATTTGAAGTTACAATTTGCATAAGAGTCATCTATACGGACGTAAGTTCCAATCTGTTGCTTTTTAACCCATTGATCAATAATGTCCTGTCGTTTCTTTTCTTCGTATTTTTTACGAATTGCATCGTAGTCGTCTTTCAAATTTGCTTTATGAGAGTCGATACGATTCAATAATCTAACAATTTTAACCTGGGTCTGTCCAGCTTCTTCTGAGACAAAAGGTTTTGAAATTTCATTGAGTTTTAGATCTTTCAGAACGCGGCTGTCATCGGCATTCAGCTCTTCAAGGAAGAATTTGGATTTAAGACCCTCTTGTGTCTGGGCAAAAACGAGCCCTCCGTTGTTTCTGGAGTTTTTATCTTGTGAAACATGAAAAGCAGCGTCTTCAAATTTAAATGTTCCTTTGTTGATCTTTACGACAAGTGTATCAAGATTTTTCATTGCCAAATCGACTTGTTTTTGATCTACTTTAGGCTTTATCAGAATATGACGGCAGTTGATCTTATCACCTTTACGGTCGATGACCTGAATGATATGGTATCCATATTCACTTTTGACAATACTGGAAACTTTATTGCCTTTGAGATTAAAGGCTGCATTAGCAAATGCAGGGTCTAATCCGGAGCGGGGCATGTATCCTAATTCTCCTCCGTTTTTAGCAGAACCGTCTTCGGAATATAGTGTTGCCAAAACAGAAAAGCTTTCTCCGTTTTCAACTCTCTTCTTTAGTTCGCGAAGCTGGTTTTTTACTCTTAAATCTTCGGCATCCGTAACTCCGGGTTTGATTAGAATCTGTGCATATTCCATCTGAGTATTGACAGTCGGCTTTTGATCTTCGGGCAGATTGTTGTAATAATATTTTACTTCGGAAGGAGTTGTAGCAATTTTTTCAGTAATCTTAGATTCCATCTTTTTGGTCAGGATATAGCTTAGAACCATATCTCTCATATCCGCCTTAATCTTGATGATGGATTTCTTGAAATACTTCTCTACTTCCTTCTCAGATCCCAGATATTGAACGAAATTCTGAATCCTTGAGTCCATCTGTTGGTTGATTTCACTATCAGTTACCACATTAATGGTCGTGTCTCTTTGTGCTTCGGCAAGCATAAGTTTGTCAACCAAAAGCTTCTCAAGGATCTCACATTTAGCATCACCTGTAGCTGTTGCACCTCGGGCTTGATAATCCTGATATAATGCCTCTATATCCGATTTCAGGATAATGTTATTGCCAACCACAGCAACTACTTGGTCTGCTACCTTATCCTGCGCCTGGCTCTTTTTCTGAAAAGAGATAAATATTAGGGCAATAATTAAAATTCCAAAAATCTTTCTTGATACCATAAGGCTTTGTTTATCGGTTGTAAATCTTGTGTTTCTTTGTTAATGTTCTATCGAATAGTCTTCAATCAAGAGTTTTCGACAGGGCAATTTTTGCTTGCTCAAAATTAAACTTTTGGAGCAATCCTTTTCACATTCTATGAATGAAATGTTACCCGGAAGACAATAATACTTTCGGCAGATCAAAAGTCCTGCAATGGAAGGGAGGGTTTGGAAAGGGAAATGAATTATATTTGATTTCCTCATTTTATTTTAAGTGACTGATCAATGTATTCAAAACCTGATGGTTAATGTGTATCGGATATTTCCGATGCAACGATGAAATCCATCTCTTTTCCTCTACCTGTTGATAATCGGCTATCAATTGCGGATCTGCATCCATGAAGCTTTTGAAGCCTCCGATCAATTTTACACCTTCTACCCAAACAAGTTTAGGATTCAGATTAGTTGGTTTTTCTGAATTCCAAATATAATAATCAACTATGTTATTCTCACCTTTTTCGGCTCTAACCTTTTGAATTTTTAAGGATTCTTCACTAAAATCTTTAATGTGTTGGTTAAATTCAACTTTAATTATCTCTTTTGAATACAGAGAATGCACTTTTAAGGCTGTAATCGAATCGTAACAAATAATTATTTCACCTTCGAAATGTTCTTTCCATTGATAGTTGTTCCGGTTTTTCCAGAAATAAGATCTGATTTTTGTCGAGTCTGCCGAAATCTTTTCCGTCGATAATCTGTTTCCGAAGAGACATTATTTTATTGTAAGCTTTCAGTGTGTCAACCGGTAAAGCGTCTTCATTTACTTTTATAAGAATGTGGGATGCTTTGGTCTCGTTCTTTATATTCTGGTAAGTATGAAGCACTATTTGATTGAAATAAGTTGAATCGCTTAAATATGTTTTTGCAGTGACCTCGCGATAACTTAGAAATTCATTTTTGAAACGTTGTGTAGTATCAAGTCTGAGTTGCTCTGCTTTTTCCATTTTAAGCTTATAATCGATAAAATGCTCCGGAAAGTTCATTCCTTTCTGTTTGGAAGATCGGTCGGCTTTCTCTTTTGATTCTATTTGAAAAAGTCTGATGAACTCCGCTTCACTTATAAGGAGCATTTGCAATAGTAAGTAAAATCTTCTTTTTAATCGATGAATAGGTCTGATTGATTGTGCCCGAGAGTCGAATCAGTATTATTCCTAAAGATATGGACTTTACGCTTTAATAAGCCTTTTATGAACAAAAGGAGCCGGCGTATACCGGCTCTTGAAATATAACTGAATCTTACAATGATCACATTTCGCGACTGTAATTTGGTGCTTCGGAAGTAATAGTTACATCATGAGGGTGGCTTTCCTGAATGCCTGAATTTGTAACACGTACAAAATGTGCATGTTGAAGAGCCGGGATGTTAGCTGCACCGCAGTATCCCATACCGGCACGCAGTCCACCGATTAATTGATAGTGAACCTCATTGAGGGTTCCTTTATAGGGGACACGGGCGACAATTCCTTCAGGAACAAGCTTCCGGAAGTCATCTTCGTTGTCTTGAAAATAACGGTCTTTTGACCCGGCATGCATTGCTTCAACAGAACCCATACCACGATATGTCTTAAATTTTCGCCCCTGGAAAATAATGGTTTCTCCGGGAGATTCTTCAACTCCTGCAAATAGTGATCCGGCCATAACACAATTAGCTCCAGCTGCAAGTGCTTTTACGATATCGCCCGAATAGCGGATCCCTCCGTCGGCAATAACCGGAATGCCAGAGTCTTTCATAGCTTTTGAAATATTATAAATAGCACTTAGCTGGGGGACCCCAATTCCTGCAATAATCCGGGTCGTGCAAATGGATCCGGGACCGATACCTACTTTTACGGCGTCGGCACCGGCAAGGACTAAATCGGTGGCAGCTTCAGCAGTTGCTATATTTCCGGCGATAAAATCTTTTTCGGGATATTTAGCTTTGGCTTTGCGAAGCATCTCAAGCACGCCACGAGAGTGTCCATGAGCCGTATCAATTACAATTGCATCGACTTGTGCCTGGACCAAAGCATCGATACGTTCAAGGGTGTCGGCTGAAGTCCCGACTGCGGCAGCAACGCGCAGACGCCCTTTCTCGTCTTTACAGGCATAAGGTTTATCCTTGGCTTGAGTAATATCCTTATAGGTAACCAGTCCGATCAATTTATTGTTTTTATCAATAACCGGAAGTTTTTCAATTTTATATCGTTGAAGGATCTGAGCTGCTTTATCAAGGTTGGTAGAATCTGATGTTGTGATCAAATTACTTTTTGTCATAACCTCATCAATGGGTCGCATCATATTGTTTTCAAAACGAAGGTCCCGATTGGTAACAATTCCGACAAGGTGTCCCTGATCATCAATAACAGGAATCCCTCCGATTTTGAAACTTTGCATCAGGTGTAATGCATCACCTACCTTTTTGTCTTTAGAAATAGTAATCGGATCATAAATCATTCCATTTTCTGCCCGTTTTACAATCAGTACCTGTTTGGCCTGATCTTCAATCGACATGTTTTTATGAATAACCCCAATTCCGCCTTCACGTGCAATTGCTATTGCAAGTTTAGATTCTGTAACCGTATCCATGGCTGCAGATACAATGGGGGTATTTAATACGATTGAACGGGTAAAATTGGTAGCCAGATTAACTTCTCTCGGCAGTACTTCCGAGTAGGAAGGGACCAGTAAAACATCATCGAAGGTCAGACCTTCACCAATTATTTTTTCAGAGAGAAATGACATATGAGATAATTTTTGTATTTGTTCTGTAAATTTATAAATTTTCATCAGATTACATTCTAAATGGTAAATTCAATCTTGATTTATAACATTAAGTCGATTTGATCTGGCCTTCTTTCTTAATTGATGCTGCCGGGAGGCTAAAAAAGAAGCGGCTTCCCTGATTGGGAACACTCTCAACCCAAATTCGCCCATTGTTCTGTTCAATGAATTCCTTACACAATATCAATCCCAATCCGGAACATTGATTCTGAAAGTGATCTGGGGTAGAATTAGATTTGAATAATTGAGAAAGAACAGATTTCTGGATCCCAATTCCATTGTCGCTTACACAGGTGATAATCTCAATCCCTGATCTTTCAACTGTTATGTTTATTGTTCCTTTCTGATTGGAGAACTTAATCGCATTCGAAAGAAGATTTCTTAGTACTGTTTTTACCATGTTTTCATCAGCCCACACATATAAATTTTTTGATACGTTCAGAGATAGAGAAAGTTCTTTTTTTAATACTTGTGATTTGAAAAATGAAATACAACCTGATAGTACCTGAGCCCAATTCAAACTGGCAGGATTAAATTTTATCTCATCAGATTGTATCCGGAACCATTGAAGCAAGTTCTCGAGTAATTGATAAGTCTCGTAAGAAATTTCATGAATACTTTGAATGAATATTTCTTCCTGATTTTTCTTGTTGTTTTTATCCAGAAGTATTTCTGTCAGGCCAATTAGAGAATTAAACGGAGACCTCAGATCATGAGCGATAACCGAAAATAGTCGGTCTTTCGTTTTATTCAATGCCTGAAGTTTTTGATTCGTCTCTTCCAATTCATCTTCCATTTGTTTACGTTTGGTGACATCGCGCTCTATCGAAACAATAATTGAGGATTGGTTTGATGCAATGGCTTCCATCCACCTGTAATCTCCGTTTTTATGACGGAACCGATATTGATGACTGATAAGTTTCTCGGGATTGACAAGTACTTCCTGAAATTTTTGGGTAAAGATGTGCCAGTCGTCGGGATGCACATAATCTTTAACATGACCACCTGCCCGTTCCTCTTCGGAGTAACCAAGAATTTGTGAATAAGCAGGAGAGTTATAAATCATATTCCCTGATTCATCAAGAATTGTAACTATGTCGGGAAGGAATTTCAGAACCCAGTTAAAACGCTTCTCGCTTATTTTAAGCGTTTCCTTTACCTGGTGGATTGAAGTAATGTCTTCGACGATTGCTATATTCGAAACCTGATCTTCTTGATTAGAACAGTTTGAGAAAACCAAGGCTCGAATCCAAATTACCCGATTGTCTTTTGTTCGTTGTTTCCTTATAAATTTGAAGTGATTGTGCTCTCCTTCTAATAGACCTGAGAATTGCTTTTTAAGATAATCCCGGTCTTCGGGGAAAGTTAAATCATAAACACTTAATTTTTGAAATTCGTCTTCCGTATATCCAAATATCTTACAAAGCGAAGGGTTGCAATATGAAATCTCTCCCTTCATATTCAAAGTTGCAACTCCGATCGGTACATTATTGAAAATGTTGAACAAACAGTGCTCTTGGTCTTTGTTTGTCCCGCGAGTCTTTTCATCGAGAGAAATGTCCTTTAAACAAAGAGAGGAATAATCGGAAGAATGGCCTGATATTGAAGGGTCTTCAATTTCTTGAGATTGATTTAGATTGGACTCTTCGTTTGGCTTATCTGTGATAATTAATAGCTTATATTGCTTCCCTTGGTAGGTGATATTCCGTTTTGTTTCAATGTTTACCCATTTGATTTCGCTATTTTTATCAATAATTCGTATGTTTATTCCTTCATTAAGGGATATATTCTTGTAAGAATCAAGATCTTCAGGGTTGATTAGAACTTCTAAAAGCTTAGGATTAGAGATGAATTCTTCAGACGAATATCCGCTTATTTTTATACAGCCTTCAGATACATATTTGAATCTTCCGTTTGTATCTGTTATAATAAACCAGATTCCTGATTTAGAAAGGATCTCTAATGCTAAATCATTTGAGATAACAATACTCTCATCATTATACAAATGATTCTTCCTTTTTTCTC
>JAUZOB010000002.1 GCA_030706665.1 Bacteroidota bacterium | reverse complement strand
TGGAATGGAGCCATAGGAGCATTTGTAGCCTGTACCCATTGCTGTCCACCTAGAGTCTGTGGCTGTGGTATCAATCCTTGAATAGCCTGAACCCAGTCATTAGCCCTCTCAAGACCACCTCCAGTTGCCAAGGAAAGAGGGGTCATAGCTGCCATTCCTGCAATCCCTGAAGCTGGCCCAAGGACCGCTGAAGCACCTAGCGTCTTAGCTGCATCCCACATGGCTGACGGTTGAGCAAGCTGATTGAGGGATTGGGAGTATTGCCCTACGTCAAGTCCTGCTGGAATATCACCGCCACCGAGAGGGATGTTGCCTAAACTCTGTGTGTATGGCTCTTGTGGTCTTTGAATCGTAGGTCTAGGCTGATCCAGGACAAATCCTTGTGGTAACTCATCCAATACGAAACCTTCTGGGAGTTCTACATTTTCTGCCATGCTCCACCTCTGAATATCATTCTTTCTGAATGAAATAAATCTAAAGTCCATTTTACGCATTTAAACATTCCAATCGTCGGGATACCTCCAGGTCATAATCTTTCAGAAGATTTAGTTCTGCATTGGGAAGATTCTGCTCCAAATTTGGTGAAGCCTGTCGTGTATTATCCCTGTATCACTTTTCGTCAAAAGAATTCAAGGCCGACTAATGTATTATTTGTCGGCCTTTCTATTTTTTCTATGAAGCAAATTATTTTTTCTTATAAATCCCGGATTGTATTCGGGATTTATACCACGATCGGTTCAATAATTCAGATCATTCTGCTCTAATCTCCCGACTATATTTGAAACAAACTTTTTAAGAAAACCTTCTACTAACATTATGTGGCTCGTTTTACAACATTCCACAATGTAGTTTTTCGAGACTGAATTAATTCCGGACTTCTAATATGTATAGAGTATGCAATCTAAACCCTAGAGTTCAGGACATTAAACAGTCTCTTTTGTCCTTTCTCAAATTATTTCACCAGCTTTTTGTATCGAATTCGAGTTGGTCCGATATCACCAAGTCTTTTTTTACGATTTTCTTCGTAATCGGAATATCCTCCTTCGAAGTAATAGATCTGGGAATCTCCTTCAAAAGCAAGAATATGAGTTGCAATACGATCAAGGAACCAGCGGTCATGAGAGATCACAACTGCACATCCGGCAAAATCATCCAAGCCTTCCTCCAATGCACGAAGGGTATTTACATCAATATCGTTGGTTGGCTCATCGAGCAGAAGTACATTTCCTTCTTCTTTTAATGCCAATGCCAGGTGTAAACGATTCCGTTCACCTCCGGATAAGACGCCACATTTCTTTTCCTGATCTGCGCCAGTGAAATTAAACCGGGCGACATAGGCCCTTGCGTTTACAGTCTTACCTCCCAGCATCATGGTGTCATTCCCTCCTGATATTACCTCGAATACGGATTTTGCAGGATCAATTGCTTTGTGAGTCTGATCGACATAGGCAATCTTGACAGTTTCTCCGACTTCAAAAGTACCTTTATCGACAGTCTCCATTCCCATTATCATTTTGAAAAGAGTAGTTTTACCAGCTCCATTCGGTCCGATAACACCAACAATTCCATTGGGTGGAAGAACAAATTCAAGATTTTCAAACAATAATCTTTCCCCATAAGCTTTAGACACTTCATGGGCTTCAATTACCTTATCTCCCAAACGGGGGCCGTTGGGTATGTAGATTTCAAGTTTTTCTTCTTTTTCTCTAACATCTTCATTCAAGAGCTTATCATAGGCTTTCAGACGAGCCTTGGATTTTGCCTGTCTGGCTTTAGGAGCCATCCGTACCCATTCGAGTTCTCTTTCAAGTGTTTTACGACGTTTTGAGGATCCTTTTTCTTCACTCTCAAGTCGTTTTGTTTTCTGTTCAAGCCAGGAGGTATAGTTACCTTTCCAGGGAATTCCCTCTCCTCTGTCAAGTTCAAGAATCCACCCTGCTACATTGTCAAGGAAGTAGCGATCATGGGTAACGCAAATAACAGTTCCCTTGTATTGCTTTAGATGTTGTTCCAGCCAGTCAATCGATTCAGCGTCCAAATGGTTCGTAGGCTCATCTAGCAGTAAGATATCCGGATCCTGGAGTAAGAGTCTGCAAAGAGCGATTCTTCTTCGCTCACCACCAGAAAGTGTTCCGACTATCTGATCACCGGCAGGACATCGGAGGGCATCCATTGCACGTTCCAGTTTTGTATCCAGATTCCATGCATCATGATGGTCGATCAACTCTTGAAGTCTTGCCTGCTCATTCATTAGTGCCTCCATTTTATCTGGATTTTCAAGCACTTCCGGATCCATAAATTGATTATTTACATTCTCAAATGCAGCAAGAATGTCAACAACTTCTTGAACGCCTTCCTGAACAATTTCTTTTACAGTCTTATTATCGTCCAATTTAGGTTCCTGCTCCAGATATCCGACACTATATCCTGGTGCAAATACGACTTCCCCCTGATAAGATTTATCCAGTCCTGCAATAATCTTAAGCAGCGTAGACTTTCCGGAGCCGTTCAGACCGATAATTCCAATCTTAGCACCGAGAAAAAAGGAAAGAGAAATGTCTTTGATTACGTTTTTATTCGGAGCATAAGCTTTGCTCACCTTATACATTGAAAAAATGATCTGCCTGTCTTCGCTCATATTCTGAAGGGTTAAATTTTCTCAAAAATAAATGATTTTACGGAATAGCGAATCAGAAGGAAAGAAAAGGGTATAAAAAAAGGCTGACTACTACTACGAAGCCAGCCCTATGGACTATTTTGAATATTCTAAAAGACTATTCAGCCTGACCTTCCTGAGCTTCTGCAGCAGGTGCATCAGTAGCCGGAGTTTCAACAGCAGGAGTTTCAGCCTTTTTAGCAGCGGCACGACGTGAACGACGAGCAGTTTTAGCTTTTTCAGCTTTAGCACCTAACATGTTGATATTGTAATCAACCAATTCAATGATACACATTTCTGCGTTGTCACCTAAACGGTTTCCGGTTTTAAGGATACGAGTGTATCCACCTGGACGATCAGTAACTTTTGTACCTACTTCACGGAATAATTCAGAAACAGCATGTTTATCTTTAAGATAGCTGAATACAGTTCTTCTTGAGTGAGTGGTATCTTCTTTTGCTTTAGTAATTAACGGTTCAACGTAAACTCTTAAAGCTTTGGCCTTTGCGACAGTAGTAGTGATACGCTTATGCAATATCAGCGAATTTGCCAGGTTAGCCAATAAAGCATGCCTGTGAGAACTCGTCCGGCCTAAGTGATTTACTTTTTTATTATGTCTCATCGCTTATTATTCCTTGTCTAATTTATACTTACTAATATCCATCCCGAAGGAGAGGTTCATGCTGTTCAGCAGGTCATCGAGCTCGGTAAGCGACTTCTTCCCGAAGTTGCGGAATTTGAGCAAATCATTTCGGTTGTATTGAACCAACTCACCCAGAGTTTCGACATCAGCAGCTTTCAGACAGTTTAGTGCCCTGACAGAGAGATCAAGATCGACAAGTTTAGTCTTCAATAGCTGACGCATATGAAGTACTTCTTCGTCAAACTCTTCATTTGCAAATTTCTCATCGGTATCAAGAGTAATCTTTTCGTCAGAGAATAGCATGAAGTGATATATTAAGATCTTAGCAGCTTCTTTAAGGGCATCTTTGGGATGAATCGAACCATCGGTTCTGATCTCAAGAATCAGCTTTTCGTAGTCGGTTTTCTGCTCAACCCTATAGTTTTCAACGCTATATCTCACATTTTTAATAGGTGTGTATATAGAGTCAATTGGGATGATCCCAAATTCGCTGTCAACCATACGGTTTTCAGTACTTGGAACATACCCGCGGCCTTTATTGATGTTAAGCTCGACTTGCAGCTTGACCTCGGGATCCATATGGCAGATCACCAGTTCAGGATTCAATACCCGGAATCCGGTCATGAATTTATTGATATCCCCAGCGGTAAACTCTTCCTGACCAGAAATGGTAATAGAAACCTTTTCGCTGTCAAAATCCTCGACTTCGCGCTTGAAACGTATCTGCTTCAGATTTAGGATAATTTCAGTAACATCTTCAATTACACCTTTAATTGTTGCAAATTCATGTTCAACGCCCTCGATTTTGACCGAGGTAATTGCATAGCCTTCCAAAGATGATAACAGTATACGTCTGAGAGCATTTCCAATGGTGATACCATATCCAGGCTCCAGAGGACGAAATTCGAACTTTCCGAACTTGTCATCCGATTCAACCATTATAACCTTATCCGGCTTCTGAAAAGCTAATATTGCCATAAATTCTTATTGTTTATTATTTAGAATACAACTCGACGATAAGTTGTTCCTGGATATTTTCCGGGATTTCTGTCCTTTCTGGACGATTAAGGAATTTACCAGCCATAACATTGCTGTCCCATTCAAGCCAAGAATACTTGTTGTGTCTAGAAGCTGAAACACACTCTGTAATAGCTACGAGAGATTTCGACTTTTCACGAACACTAACTACATCGCCTGCTTTTACCTGAAAAGAAGGTACATTCACAACAATGCCGTTTACAACAACATGTTTATGAGTCACCAACTGACGAGCAGCTGCGCGAGAAGGAGCGATTCCCAATCGATATACAACGTTATCTAAACGTGATTCGAGAAGTTGCAATAACACTTCACCGGTTACACCACGTGAACGTGCAGCTGCTTCGAACAGGTTACGGAACTGTTTTTCCAGAACGCCATAAGTAAATTTAGCTTTCTGTTTTTCGCGAAGCTGAACACCATATTCTGATTGTTTTCTTCTGCGACGAGCTTGACCGTGCTGTCCGGGAGGGTAGTTTTTGTGTTCAAAAACTTTATCCGGGCCGAAAATCGGCTCACCAAATGCTCTAGCAATTTTTGATTTAGGTCCTCTATATCTTGCCATCGATCTTCGATTTTAATTCACGTTTAAATTATACACGTCTTCTTTTGGGTGGTCTACAACCATTGTGTGGTAGCGGAGTAACGTCAACAATCTCAGTAACCTGAATGCCTACTGAGTTAATGGCACGAACTGCCGATTCACGGCCATTTCCGGGACCTTTAACGTAAACCTTTACTTTACGTAATCCGAGATCGTAAGCGGTCTTTCCACATTCCTCAGCTGCAGTTTGTGCGGCATAAGGAGTGTTTTTCTTGGACCCCCTAAATCCTTTTTTACCTGCAGATGACCATGAGATTACTTCTCCATTATCATTTGTCAAAGAGACAATGATATTATTAAATGAAGAATGTATATGGGCCTGGCCAATTGCCTCAACTTTAACGACCCTCTTCTTACTTGAAGTACCTGACTTTTTTGCCATAATCCGTTTAACTCTTATTTAGTCGCTTTCTTTTTATTTGCCACAGTTTTCCTCTTACCTTTACGAGTACGAGCATTATTCTTAGTACTCTGGCCACGTACAGGTAACCCAAGGCGGTGACGAATACCCCTGTAACAACCAATGTCCATCAAACGTTTAATGCTAAGCTGGTACTCAGAGCGTAGTTCTCCTTCTACCTTGAAGCTATCAGTTATAATTTTTCTGACGGCTCCGAACTGATCATCATTCCAGTCCTGAACCTTCATATCTTTGTCAACGCCGGCCTCGGCAAGAATCTTTCTGGCACTGCTGCGTCCGATTCCGTAGATATAGGTTAAACCAATTTCACCTCTTTTGTTGTTAGGTATATCTACACCAACTATACGAGCCATATAATTATTGTTAAATTTTATTCTACAAAATTAATAAATTATGCCTGACGCTGTTTGTACTTCGGATTTTTTTTGTTAATGACGTATAAACGTCCTTTCCTTCTTACAATTTTACAGTCGTCATCGCGTTTTTTTATCGAAACTCTTACTTTCATTGTTATTGCCTTTTAATTTTTATATCTAAATGTGATCCGGCCTTTAGTAAGGTCATATGGTGACATTTCTACTTTCACTCTGTCGCCAGGAAGAATTTTGATGTAATGCATCCGCATCTTTCCGGAAATATGCGCAGTAATTATATGCCCATTTTCCAATTCTACCCGAAACATCGCATTTGATAATGCTTCAATGATTGTACCGTCTTGTTCTATAGAAAGCTGTTTTGCCATAAGTAATTATTTATTTCTATCTCTTTTCTGACGAAATTGAAACTAGTCAAAATCTCAGCTTTACCGCGCCTGATTGCTATCGTATGTTCAAAATGAGCTGAACGTTTGTTATCAACGGTTCTTACAGTCCATCCATCATCAGCCGTTGCTGTTTCAGGTCGTCCTAAATTCACCATTGGTTCTATAGACATCACCATCCCATCCATTAAAAGAACTCCTCTTCCCTTTTTCCCATAATTCGGAACATCAGGATCTTCATGCAGGAGTCTTCCAATGCCATGTCCAAACATGTTTCGAGTTACAGAATAACCTGCTTTCTCAACATGCTTTTGAATGGCGTAGCCTATATCCCCCAGCCTATTTCCGTCAATTGCCTTTGTTATCCCTTTTTTTAGGGCTGTATAAGTTGTCTTACACAGATTAAAACAATCAGAGTCAATATTTCCAATCATAAATGTGTAACAGATATCGCTATAAAAGCCATTATATTCTATTCCACAATCGACAGAGACTAAGTCTCCTTCTTTTATGATTTTATCTTCCGTAGGCAGCCCATGTGCAATCTCATTATTTAGAGAGACACACAAAGCAGCCGGGAAATTATTATACCCTAGAAAGGCTGGGCAGGCTCCATTATTTTGAATGAACGTCCGGGCAATCCGGTCTAAATTTGCAGCTGAAATGCCAGGTTTTATGTTCCGAGCAACTTCAGCTATAGTTTTACTTACCAACAGACAGCTCTCCCTGATTAATCCAATCTCGTCCTCTGTTTTTAGGAAGATCATAGAATTAATGTCTACATGGCAGCGGGGCCACCAACGGCACGTCCTTTAATTCGGCCGGACTTCATCAGACCATCATAATGACGCATGAGTAGATGGCTTTCGATCTGCTGGAGTGTATCCAGGATTACTCCTATAAGGATTAGCAATGATGTTCCACCGAAGAAATACGCAAATTGTTGATTTACGCCGGCCATCATTGCAAATGAAGGAAGAATGGTTACAATTCCAAGGAAAATTGATCCGGGAAGAGTAATTCTCGACATTACAGTATCAAGAAATTCTACAGTTTTACGTCCCGGTTTTACACCAGGTATAAAACCGCCATTCTTTTTCATATCCTCAGCCATCATCGTCGGATTGACGGTAATAGCAGTGTAAAAGTAAGTAAACACAATGACCAAAAGAAATTGGGCAAAATTGTGCCAAAATCCTGTGTAATCAGTAAAAGCGTGGATAAAACCAGTCAACTTATCAGATTGGGAGAAATTGGCAAGACTCATTGGAATGAACATGATAGCCTGAGCAAAAATGATGGGCATAACACCGGCTGCATTCACTTTCAGTGGAATATACTGACGAACGCCACCATATTGTTTGTTTCCAACAATTCTTTTTGCATACTGTACTGGTACTTTACGTGTACCTTGTACAAGCATAATAACTAACATGAACACGACAAACAGAACTACAAACTCGATAAGGAACATTATCAATCCACCACCTTTTTCTTCAACACGTGAAATTAATTCACCAAAGAATGCAAATGGAAGACGTGCAATGATACCAATCATGATGATCAAAGAGATACCATTTCCAATACCTTTATCTGTAATTCTTTCTCCGAGCCACATAATGAACATTGATGAGGCACACATGATAATTGTAGAAGTAATTGAGAAAAATGGTTCTCCTACAACAAATGCGGAAGCATCAAGTGTAGCTCTAAGATTTGCCAGATAAGCGGACCCCTGGAAGATCAGAATTGCTACGGTTAAGTAGCGAGTAATCTGAGTGATCTTCCTGCGGCCCGATTCTCCTTCTTTCTGTAGTTTTTGAAAATAAGGAACAGCAATTCCAAGAAGCTGTACAACGATAGAAGCAGAAATGTAAGGCATGATCCCTAAAGCAAAAATTGAGGCGTGTGAGAAGGCTCCACCGGTAAACATATTCAGAAGCCCAAGTAGCCCGTCTGCAGTTTGGGATTTCAAAGCTGTAAGCTTTTGGGGGTCTATACCAGGTAGCGCCACAAAGGATCCCAAACGATAAATTAACAGGAGTAATAGGGTATAACCTATTCTCGAACGAAGATCCTCGATTCTATAAATATTAATCAAGGTTCCGATCAATCTGTTGTTCTTTAGGGTGTCAGTTAGCTTTTTCATTTCGCTCTAGAGTATTTCAGTTGTTCCTTGTAATTTTTCTATTGCTTCTTTTGCGTTTTTTGAGAAGGCATGAGCTTTGACATCTAATTTAGCTTTCAGCTCACCATTGCCCAAAATTTTGATTCTGTCACTCTTCGAAGCAAGACCTGCCTCAATAAGGGTCTGAGCATCAATAGTAGTGGCGCCCAGTTTTTCAGACAAATCCTGAAGGATTGAAAGGTTGATAGCTTTAAATTCAACGCGGTTGAAATTTTTAAAGCCGAACTTAGGAACACGACGCTGTAATGGCATCTGTCCTCCTTCAAAACCTATTTTCTTGGAATAGCCTGATCTGGATTGTGCCCCCTTATGACCTCTTGTAGAGGTACCACCATGACCAGAACCTTGTCCGCGACCAATTCTTTTTGTTTTCTTGGTGGAACCTAAAGCAGGTTTCAAGTTACTTAAATCCATATCAAATGTTTTTAAATTTCTTCAACTTTGATCAAATGCTTCAAATTATTCACCATTCCAAGAATCTGAGGCGTTGCCTCGTGCTCCACAGTTTGGTTCATTTTTTTCAGTCCCAGTGCCTCCAGAGTTCTTCTCTGGTTTTGGCTGGAGCCGATTTTACTTTTCACCTGTGTTATTTTTATTCTAGCCATGGTTGATTATCCTTTAAAGACTTTTTCTAATGATACACCTCGGTGTTCTGCAACAGTATAAGCATCGCGTAATTCGAGCAAAGCTTCCATTGTTGCTTTAACCAGGTTATGAGGGTTTGATGACCCTTTAGATTTTGCGAGGATATTATGAATACCTACGCTTTCAAGAACGGCACGCATAGCACCCCCGGCTTTTACTCCGGTACCCGAAGAAGCTGGTCTCAGGAAGACTTGTGCTCCACCGAATCTGGCTTCCTGCTCATGAGGAATAGTCCTGTTTATAACAGGGATCTTCACCAAATTCTTTTTAGCAGCATCAACTCCTTTAGCGATTGCAGCAGTAACTTCACTGGCTTTCCCTAGTCCCCAGCCTACTATGCCGTTTTCATTTCCTACGACAACAATAGCTGAGAAACTGAAAGTACGTCCACCTTTGGTTACTTTAGTAACACGATTGATAGCTACCAATCTGTCTTTCAATTCTAAATCGCTGGTTTTAACTTTTCTGATGTTTCCTGACATAATGCTTAAAATTTAAGGCCACCTTCGCGAGCCGCTTCGGCTAATTGTTTAACTCTACCGTGATATAAATAACCATTACGATCAAAAACGACCTCGGTAATTCCGGCAGCAAGTGCTTTCTCAGCGATAGATTTTCCCACCAAAGCTGCTTTTTCAGATTTGTTTCCCTGAGCTTCGGTAATTTCCTTTACCCGGGATGAAACTGAAAGTAAGGTTACACCGGCATTGTCGTCGATCAGCTGAGCGTAGATTTGCTGGTTGCTACGGAAGACGCTCAGGCGTGGTCTTTCAGCGGTTCCGGATACAATTTTCCGGACCCTCATTTTTATCCTGTTTCTTCTTTCCTGCTTTGTTAAAGCCATGATAACTTACCTTTTACTATTTAACACCTGCTGACTTACCAGCTTTTCTTCTCAGCTGTTCACCAACGAACTTGATACCTTTACCCTTATATGGTTCAGGTTTGCGCAGCGACCTGATTTTTGCAGAAACCTGACCGATTAGCTGTTTGTCACAGCTTCTAAGTGTAATAATTGGATTAGAACGCTTATCAGTAACGGTTTCTATCTTAACTTCATTAGGAAGTTGCAGGTAAGTATGGTGAGAATAACCTAATACAAGGTCAACAACCTGACCTTGAGCTTCAGCTCTGTATCCAACCCCTACGAGTTCCATTTTAACTTCGTATCCGTTAGATACACCAACAACCATGTTATTGATCAAAGAACGATAAAGACCGTGCAATGAACGATGACGTTGTTGATCAGTAGGACGAGTGACGTGGAGTACATTTTCTTCGACAGCGACTTTGATGTCACGATCTACTAATTGGGAGAGTTCACCCTTAGGACCTTTAACAGTAACCAAATTTGCATCAGATACAGTTACTTTTACTCCTGCGGGAATCTCAATGGGTAATTTACCTATCCTTGACATTTTCTTCTCCTTTTAATATACGTAACACAAAACTTCACCGCCCACGTTTAACGCACGAGCTTCTTTGTCAGAAATCACACCCCGTGAAGTTGAAATAACGGCAATACCCAGTCCATTCAATACACGAGGGATATTATGAGAATTCACATACCTTCTCAAACCTGGTCTACTGATGCGAACAATCGATTTGATCGCAGGGACACGAGTTTCAGGATGGTATTTCAGAGCGACTTTTACGACACCCTGCTTGTTTGGAGTTTCCTCAAATTTATAATTAAGGATGTAGCCCTTTTCTTTTAAGATACGGGCAATCTCCATCTTTTCTTTTGAAGCAGGTATTTCTACTATTCTATGTTTGGCCCTTATGGCGTTTCTAAGTCTGGTTAGAAAATCTGCAATTGGATCAGTCATTTTTTAAATCATTTAAAATTTTACCAACTTGCTTTTTTAACACCAGGGATTAATCCTGAAGACGCCATTTCGCGGAAGCTAATCCTACTAATTCCAAACTGACGCATGTAGCCTTTTGGACGGCCAGAAAGCTTACATCTGTTGTGTAATCTCACGCGTGAGGAATTCTTTGGCAATTTGCTCAGTTCGATATAATCACCTGCAGCTTTAAGCTGTTCACGTTTTTCAGCGTATTTGGCAACAAGTGCAGCACGCTTAACTTCACGGGCTTTCATTGATTCCTTGGCCATATCTTACTCTTTTTTAGCGTTTTTGAATGGTAACCCAAAATGTTTTAACAAAGCATAACCTTCCTCATCGGTTTTAGCAGAAGTCACAAATGTAATGTTAAATCCATTGATTCTGCTAACCTTATCAATATTAATTTCTGGGAAGATAATCTGTTCGCTGATACCTAAAGTATAGTTACCACGTCCATCAAGCTTACTTTCGATTCCACGGAAGTCGCGGATACGAGGAAGAGAGACACAAATAAGGCGATCAAGGAATTCATACATACGATCACGGCGAAGAGTAACGCGAACGCCAATCGGCATTTTCTTTCTCAACTTAAAGTTGGCGATATCCTTACGTGATTTAGTAGTAACTGCCTTTTGACCGGTAATAGAAGTAATTTCCTCAAGAGTTACATCGATCAATTTTTTATCGGCAATAGCAGCGCCACAACCTTGATTAACGATGATCTTCTCGAGCTTTGGAACTTGCATTACGGTTGCGTAGCCAAACTCTTTCATAAGAGCGGGTACGATTTCCTCTTTGTACTTTTTATTCAGTGTAATTACATATTCCATTACGCGATCTCCTCCCCTGATTTTTTAGAGTAACGAACTAACTTTCCTTCTTCGTTAAGACGACGACCAACACGCGTAGGTGTGCCGGTAGACGGATCAACGAGCATCAGGTTCGAAATATGAATAGGTGCTTCTTGTTCGATAATGCCACCCTGAGGGTTCTTTGCACTAGGGCGTGCATGCTTTTTGACCATATTAACGCCTTCGATAATAGCGCGTTCGGTCTTTCTTAGTACCTGTAATACTTTACCTTTCTGGTTTTTTGATTCGCCAGTAGTAATTACCACGGTATCACCTTTTTTGATATTTAACTTTTTCTGCATTGCTCAGTGTTTTCTCATTAAAGAACTTCAGGTGCAAGCGAAATAATCTTCATGTATTTGTCGCGCAATTCTCTCGCCACAGGGCCAAAGATACGAGTTCCTCGCATTTCACCGGTATTGTTCAAAAGAACAACGGCGTTATCGTCAAAGCGGATGTAAGAACCATCCTGACGGCGAATCTCTTTTTTTGTGCGAACGACTACAGCTTTACTGACGGCACCTTTCTTAACATTCGAGCTGGGGATGGCACTCTTAACAGCTACCACTATCATGTCACCCAAGGTTGCATAACGTTTCCCAGTTCCACCTAAAACGCGGATACACAAAACTTCTTTTGCTCCGCTATTATCGGCTACTGTACATCTTGATTCTTGCTGTATCATGGTTACTTAGCTCTTTCAATAATTTCAACTAATCTCCAACGTTTGCTTTTGCTTAAAGGCCGTGTTTCCATGATACGGACCACATCGCCAATATTGCAGGAGTTACTATCGTCTTGTGCATAAAATTTAGTCGTCTTATTTACGAATTTTCCGTAAATAGTATGTTTAACTTTACGCTTTTCGGCAACAACGATAGTCCTGTCCATTTTATTACTTACGACAACCCCAATACGTTCTTTGCGCAAGTTTCTGGTAGTTTCCATGAATCTTTCGTATTACTTATTTTCTGTTAATTCCCTTTGACGCAGTATGGTAAGAAGTCTGGCGATGTTTCTTCTGGAAGCACGAATCTGCATGGGATTATCCAGCGGAGAAATAGCGTGGTTCAATTTAACTTTAACCAGTTGATCTTTCTCTGCTTCGATTCTTTCCAGAATCTCTTTGGTGGTAATTTCTTTAATCTCTGCAGCTTTCATTATTCAACGTTTGAAGATTCTACATAATCACGTCTTACAACAAACTTAGTAATCACTGGCAACTTTTGAGCAGCCAGACGGAGAGCTTCTTTCGCGATTTCATACGAAACACCTTCTGCCTCAATGATCATACGGCCGGGTGTAACTGGAGCGACGAAGCCTTCAGGAGAACCTTTACCTTTACCCATACGCACTTCGGCTGGTTTCTTGGTAATAGGTTTATCGGGGAATATTCTGATCCAAATTTGGCCTTGACGTTGCATGTAGCGTGTTACGGCTACCCTCGCTGCCTCAATTTGACGGCCTGTGATCCAAGCGGTCTCTAGGGATTTAATACCAAAAGATCCAAATGCAAGTTGATTGCCTCTTTGAGCAACGCCCTTCATTTTTCCCTTTTGTACCCTTCTGAATTTTGTCCTCTTAGGTTGTAACATTCTTTACTAATTCTGAATGGTTAAAAAGACATTTACTTTTTTCTCTTTTTGAAACCTTTACTACCGGTACGACCATTTTTGGGTCCTACGTTTGGAGAAAGATCTCTTTTTCCGTAAACTTCACCTTTGCAGATCCATACTTTAACACCGATCAAACCGGTTTTAGTAAGGGCTTCTGCTAGAGCATAGTCAATATCTGCACGTAATGTATGCAGAGGAGTACGGCCTTCTTTATACATTTCAGAGCGGGCCATTTCAGCGCCATTAAGACGTCCCGAGCAAAGAACTTTAATCCCCTCGGCGCCCATGCGCATGGTGGAAGCAATGGCCATTTTCACAGCGCGACGGTAAGCAATTTTACCTTCGACTTGACGAGCTATATTATTGGCAACGATTCGAGCATCCAGTTCCGGACGTTTAATTTCGAAGATGTTAATCTGTACCTCTTTATTGGTAATCTTCTTTAACTCTTCTTTCAGCTTATCAACTTCCTGACCACCCTTACCGATAATAATACCAGGTCTTGAAGTATGGACGGTTATAGTGATAAGTTTTAGCGTACGCTCAATGATAATTTTTGAGATACTGGCTTTAGCCAAACGAGTATTCAAATATTTCCTAATCTTGTGATCTTCCACAAGTTTGTCGCCGTAATCGTTACCACCAAACCAGTTAGAATCCCATCCGCGGATGATTCCTAACCTGTTTGAAATTGGATTTACTTTCTGTCCCATGTACTACTAATTAGATGGTTATTCGTTAATCGCTGTTTCTTTACTACCCAGATAGAGAGTAACATGGTTGGATCTCTTACGGATTCTATGAGCACGGCCCTGTGGAGCTGGTCTCAGTCTTTTCAGAATACGACCTGAGTCTACAAAAATTGTCTCTACTACGAGGTTGCTTTCTTCCAGGCGAACGCCTTCATTCTTTGCTTGCCAGTTGGCAATTGCTGAAAGAAGGAGCTTTTCTACCCGACCTGAAGCCTCTTTCGAGGAAAACTTCAGTACATCTAATGCTCTATTTACTTCCATTCCACGAACCATGTCAGCCACAAGGCGCATTTTACGGGGAGAAGTAGGGCAGTTATTAAGAATCGCGAAATATTGTTGTTTTTTGGCTTCTTTCCGCAGCGTTGCTGCATTCTTTTTTCTAGCACCCATTTGTTTACGAATAATGGTTAACTAAACATTGAACTTCCATGCCTTATTTCCTTTTATTACCGGCATGTCCCCTGAATGTACGGGTTGGGGCAAATTCTCCCAACTTATGGCCCACCATGTTTTCGGTCACATAAACAGGAATAAATTTATTCCCATTATGAACGGCGATGGTGTGTCCTACAAAATCAGGTGAAATCATTGACGCTCTAGCCCAAGTCTTAACTACACTCTTTTTGTTAGCTACGTTCAAATCCGCAACTTTCTTATCGAGGTTGAAATCAATAAAAGGGCCTTTTTTTAACGAACGACTCATACTCTTTACCGATTAAGATTACTATTTTTTCCTTCTTTCTACAATATACTTACTGGACGGGTTCTTTGGTTTACGGGTTTTAAACCCTTTAGCCAATTTACCAGTACGTGAGCGAGGATGTCCTCCTGAAGCACGGCCTTCACCACCACCCATGGGGTGATCAACCGGGTTCATTACAACTCCACGAACACGAGGACGACGGTTCAACCATCTGCTACGACCAGCTTTACCTGAACGTTCAAGATTGTGTTCCGAGTTCCCGACCATACCTACTGTAGCTTTACAGGTAACGAGTACCATACGAGTTTCGCCTGAAGGTAAACGCAAAATAGCGTATTTTCCTTCGCGAGAGGTCAATTGTGCATACGTTCCGGCACTACGTGCCATAACACCACCTTGTCCAGGGTGAAGCTCAATATTATGAACCAATGTACCGAGAGGGATATCAGATAATGGAAGTGCATTTCCGACCTCAGGAGCAATTTTGCTTCCTGATAAGATAGTCTGGCCTACGGCCAAACCGTTCGGAGCAAGGATATAACGCTTCTCACCATCAGCATACACCAAAAGGGCGATGCGTGACGAGCGATTTGGGTCGTACTGAATCGAGTCAACGCGAGCAGGAACATTCTCCTTCTCACGTACAAAGTCGATTACACGGTACATCCTTTTATGCCCTCCACCTATATACCTCATTGTCATTTTACCGGTGTTATTACGACCACCGGTGTTCTTAATGGGCTTCAACAATGATTTTTCAGGTGTTGTTTTAGTTACCTCGCCAAAGGTTGCCACAATTTTGTGCCTTTGACCAGGAGTTACAGGTTGTAATTTTCTTACTGCCATTTTTTAACTAAATATTGCTGTAAAAATCAATACTATCTCCTTCTTTTAAAGTAACGATTGCTTTCTTATACGCATTAGTTCTTCCCTGAAGTACGCCCGCTTTGGTAAAGCGTGACTTCTTCTTGCCGGCATAAACCATGGTATTAATTGAAGCAACGGATACTTTATAAAGTGACTCAACAGCCTGTTTGATTTGAGCTTTATTCGCTTTTTTACTAGCGATAAAACCATACCGGTTAAACTTTTCAGTTTGACCGGTTACTTTCTCGGTGACTATGGGTCTGATTAAGATATCCATCTTGCTTAACTTAATTCATTAAATTTTCTTCAATATTCTTCACCGAACTCTCTAATAACACGAGAGTTGAAGCATTCAAAATATCATAAGTCGTTAAATCCGAAGAAGTTACAACAAATGTATTCTTTAAATTTCTGGATGACAAATATATATTTTTATCTGCTTCAGATAAAACGATTAACGACTTTTTATCAGCTAATTTCAAATTATTTTTAAATGCCACCATTTCCTTTGTTTTAGGAGCTTCAAATTTGAAGTCTTCAACAACAAGAATGCTGTTCTGCTGAGCTTTAAAAGTCAATGCTGATTTACGAGCCAGAGCTTTAACTTTTTTGTTCACTTTAAAGCCATAATCTCTTGGACGAGGACCGAATACACGACCTCCACCAACGAATATAGGAGCTTTAATGCTACCACAACGTGCACCTCCGGTACCCTTCTGCTTTTTCAGCTTGCGGGTGCTACCAGAAATTTCAGCTCTTTCTTTTGATTTGTGAGTTCCCTGACGCTGATTAGCCAAATACAGTTTAACATCGAGGTAAATGGCATGCTCATTGGGCTCAATACCGAAGATCTGATCATTCAGATCAATCTTTCTTCCGGTGTCTTGTCCTGCTTTATTGAATACTGTTACTTCCATTACTTCTTGACAATTAAATATGAACCTTTTGCACCAGGTACTGAACCTTTCACAACGATAAGGTTGTTTTCCGGAATCAATTTGATAATTTGAAGGTTTTGGACTGTAACGGTCTTACCACCATCACGCCCTGCCATACGCATCCCTTTGAATACTCTGGAGGGATATGATGAAGCACCCAATGAACCGGGAGCTCTCAGTCGGTTGTGCTGACCATGTGTAGCCTGACCAACTCCAGCGAATCCGTGGCGTTTTACAACACCCTGGAAACCTTTTCCTTTAGAGAGGCCTGAAACGTCAACGAAATCATTTTCTTCGAAAACGTCAACACCAAGAACATCACCAAGGTTAACTTCTGTTTCGAAGCCTTTGAACTCAACTACTTTTTTCTTTGGGGCAGTACCTGTTTTTTGAAAATGACCGATTTCAGCTTTCGTAGCATGTTTCTCTTTCTTGTCTTCGAAACCTAACTGAATAGCTTCATAACCGTCTTTTTCAAGCGTTCTCACCTGAGTTACTACGCAAGGACCAGCCTCAATGACAGTGCATGGGATATTTTTCCCCTCAACACTGAATACGGATGTCATTCCGATTTTTTTACCAATAAGTCCTGACATGTCTTACTTTTTTACTTTGTTTGTTTATCAAACTTTAATTTCAACTTCAACACCACTGGGTAATTCTAATTTCATCAGTGCGTCGATAGTTTTAGCTGTTGAGCTGTAAATGTCAATCAATCTCTTGTATGAAGAAAGCTGAAATTGCTCTCTTGACTTTTTGTTTACGAAAGTTGATCTCAAAACTGTGAATACACGTTTGTGAGTCGGGAGCGGAATAGGTCCGCTAACAACAGCACCAGTGCTTTTTACAGTCTTAACGATCTTCTCTGCAGATTTGTCTACAAGATTATGATCATACGATTTCAGCTTAATCCTAATTTTCTGGCTCATAATGCTGAATTATTTTAATAAATCGATTCTTCCTTTAGCGTTAGTTACAACCTCAACGGCGATTCCTTTAGGAACTTCGGCATAATGTGAAAATTCCATAGAAGAAGTAGCACGTCCGGATGACAATGAACGAAGGATGGTTACGTATCCAAACAGTTCTGCAAGCGGAACCATTGCTTTAATTACGCGAGCACCTGATTTGGTCTCCATCCCTTCAACCTGTCCACGACGTTTATTAAGGTCAGAAATGATGTCACCCATATAATCTTCCGGAGTAACAACTTCCATCTTCATAATTGGCTCAAGCAGGTTCGGTTTTGCTTTTGCACAAGCAGTACGGAATGCCTGTTTACCACAAATTTCAAACGAAAGCTGATCGGAGTCAACCGGGTGGAATGAACCATCGAACAAAGAAACTTTCAGGTTGTCTAGTGTGTAACCTGCAAGTACCCCCGTTGACATTGCGTCTTTGAAACCTTTCTCAATAGATGGGATGTATTCGCGTGGAACAGCACCTCCTTTGATTTCGTTAACGAAGGTAAGACCTTCTTTACCGTCTTCTCCGGGAGCAACACGTACCGAAATGTCTGCGAATTTACCACGACCACCAGTCTGTTTCTTAAATACCTCACGGATTTCAACTTCCTGAGTAATGGTTTCTTTGTATGCAACTTGGGGTGCACCTTGATTACATTCAACTTTGAACTCACGTTTCAAACGATCAAGAATAATTTCAAGGTGAAGCTCGCCCATACCTCTAATAACGGTCTGTCCTGAGTCCGGATCAGAATTAACCACGAAAGTCGGGTCTTCTTCAGCCAGTTTAGCAAGACCATTTGACAATTTATCAATGTCTTTTTGAGTTTTAGGCTCGATTGCAATCCCGATAACTGGTTCCGGGAAGTCCATGCTTTCCAATTCAACCGGATGTTCAGGATCTCCCAGAGTATCTCCGGTACGAATATCTTTAAAACCAACAGCAGCGCAGATATCACCAGCTTCAATAAAATCACGTGGATTCTGTTTGTTAGAGTGCATCTGATAAAGACGAGAGATACGCTCTTTTTTACCGGTACGAGAGTTTAACACATACGATCCGGCATTCAAAACTCCTGAATACACACGAATAAAGCATAGACGACCTACGAATGGGTCGGTAGCAATTTTAAATGCAAGAGCAGTCATTGGTTCAGTAACATCAGGATGACGAACAATTTCGTGTTCTTTGTCTCCTGGCAGGTTACCTACGATGCTTTCTTTGTCAAGCGGGCTTGGCAAATAAGAACATACGGCATCCAAAAGCTGTTGAACTCCTTTATTACGGAAAGAAGAACCACAAAGCATCGGAACAACAGTACCAAAGATAGTGGCCTTGCGAATTCCCTCAATCAATTCATCAACAGTGATCGAATCCGGATCTTCAAAGAATTTCTCCATCAACGTTTCATCTGTTTCAGCAATTGATTCAACCATCTTAGCTCTCCATTCATGAGCGCTTTCGACCATATCTTCAGGAATGTCATGATATTCGAAAGTAGAACCAAAGTCTGCACTATCAGTCCATACAATTGACTTCATTCTAATAAGGTCAACAACACCGGTAAATGCATCTTCAGCACCAATAGGCAACATTACCGGAACCGGATTTGCTTTCAGCTTATCGCGGATCTCATTGTAAACATTGAAGAAGTCAGCACCAGAACGGTCCATTTTGTTGACAAAAGCAATACGGGGAACACCGTATTTTTCTGCCTGACGCCAAACAGTTTCTGATTGAGCTTCAACACCACCAACAGCACAGAAAAGAGCCACTGAACCGTCAAGAATTCTCAAAGAACGTTCAACCTCAACAGTGAAGTCAACGTGACCTGGAGTATCAATCAGGTTTATTTTGTATTGCTCATCTTTGTATTTCCAGAAAGTAGTAGTTGCAGCAGAAGTAATAGTAATACCTCTTTCTTGCTCCTGCTCCATCCAGTCCATTGTTGCTGCACCGTCATGAACCTCGCCGATACGGTGGGTAAGACCGGTGTAGAACAGGATACGTTCGGAAGTAGTAGTCTTCCCGGCATCAATATGGGCCATGATGCCTATATTTCTTGTATATCCTAAATCTCTATTCGCCATTGCTATTTTTAACTCTTATCCTTTGAATAAAAAACCTATACCTTTAATCTAAACGATCGAACCGATTAGAATCTGAAGTGAGCAAAAGCACGGTTCGCTTCAGCCATACGGTGTGTATCTTCTTTTTTCTTATATGCTCCACCTTCTTCGTTAAAAGCAGCTATAATTTCAGCAGACAGTTTATCAGCCATTGATTTACCGCTACGTTTGCGAGCAAAAAGGATCATGTTTTTAATACTAACAGCCACTTTACGTTCCGAACGGAGTTCAACCGGAACCTGGAAGTTAGCACCACCAACACGGCGACTCTTTACCTCTACATGAGGAGTTACATTCTCCAATGCTTTTTTCCAAACATCAAGAGGCTTTAATTCGGTATTCTTAACTCTCTGGCCGACCAATTCCAAAGAATCATAGAAAATATGGAATGCAAGCTGTTTCTTGCCATCAATCATTAAGTCATTTACAAAACGGGTTACCAGTTTGTCATTAAATTTAGGATCCGGTAACAGAATCCTTTTCTTTGGTTTCGATTTTCTCATTTCAGAACAATTTTTGTGTTATTCAAATTGGTTGCCTTTTTTTTGATAAAAAAAAGCGTTAAAAAGTCTTCAGTCTGCGCCTTGCGTCAGCTTACTCAACCAAACCACTTTTTTAAAAGGAAAGACAAAAAGTGAAAAGACTATTTCTTCTTACCGGCTGCTACAGGAGCTTTACCAGCTTTAGGTCTCTTTGCACCGTATTTTGAACGTCTTTGTTTACGACCGTCAACACCGGCTGTATCCAAAGCTCCACGAACGATGTGATATCTTACACCTGGAAGGTCTTTAACCCTACCACCACGAACAAGTACAATTGAGTGTTCCTGTAAGTTGTGGCCTTCACCCGGAATGTAAGCATTCACTTCTTTTCCGTTAGTCAACCTAACCCTTGCTACTTTACGCATAGCTGAGTTTGGTTTTTTTGGAGTAGTGGTGTACACACGTACACATACGCCCCTCCTCTGGGGACAAGAGTCCAATGCAGGAGATTTGCTTTTGTCATTAATCTTCTGTCTTCCTTTTCTTACTAATTGCTGAATTGTTGGCATAAAAACGTAATATTTAATTAATTACTCCTTATTCAATTTCGTTAGGTAAAAAACAACTATTACCTGATATACAAAAACATAGCTTCGTTCATCGAGAGTCCCCCCTCAAAAAACGGCATGCAAAGGTATTAATTTTCACACTAAAACCCAATATATTAGCAAAAAAAAACTGATTAATTTGAAGTTACAGATAACTGCTCTTCACGGAAAGTAATTTAGAAACTATATAAATTAGCGCCCTGGTCAATAAAATCAAGCAAGCCCGAAGTTGCCCCCCTCATAAAAAGAGCATTTCCCAATCTTAAATTCATCTTAAACGCTTCGACTTTTCTCTTTCAAACGACCTCTTCAGTTCACATTCTTGCAACATGAAACTTTCCCGAAATGTCTTTTAGTAGTCATTTTGTTCGGATCTTATCTCACAATTCGATTCAGAGTTTCGCATGGCGACTCAATAACGACCGAACCGGATTCACAATTCGTTGCAAAAGCCGTAAGTCTTCGGTAATGATTTCCGCATTTCCCTGCATCTCCTGTCCGAATGGAATTTCAACCTTATAATTCGTAACCAACCGTTCCGGAAGGCTCACCTCTGCGATGTAATAATCATTACTGGGAACAAGCGAAATGCTTTCCACGTTCCCTTTGATCATTCCATATTCCATGTAAGGATAATTATCGAATTGAATATTAACCTCCTGCCCGGGCTTTACCTTACCAGCTCTCATAATTGGCAAAGAAATCCGTCCCAACGCTTTAGTTTTATGCAGTGGGACAATAGTAAAAACCATATCACCCGATTTCACCTGCTGATTTTTATTCCACACTGTTGTAAAAGTGATCCGCCCCTCTACCGGAGAGATAAAAGCATAAGTCTTTTCCCACCATGCCAAACGACTTTTTAGATTATTATAAGCCTCCTTCAACTCCAGCTTCACTTTATTCGTCTGCTCGGCAAAATCTTTTTCGGCATCAACCGACAACTGTTTCTGTTGAATCATGTCGCGCTGCAACTCTGCCATCGATGCTCTTACCGTATTATATTGATACCGTTTTTGCAACAGCACACCTCTCGACTTTTCATACTCTGCCTTTGAGAGTACACCTCGTTTAAAGAGCAATGAATCTCTTTTGAACTGATCACTCGATAATGCGAAATCAGATCCGACATCCTCACGTTGCCCGGACATCCGATTATAATATGCTTTGTTCGCATTAATCTGAGAATTCAACGAAGCAATCTTCCTCGGATAATAATTCAGTTTCATAAAGGTGACGTAATCGACCGTAAGTCGAAGCAATTTGGAATACTCTTCCTGCACTTCGCCCAATTGGTAATCGCTTCTCATCGGGCTATATAATCCGGGATTCAATGTATTGAAAAATGCAGAACGGCTTTCCAGTTCCCGTTTCAGTTCAAAAATATCCTTATAATTGGCAGAATTCTCAAGTACAGCCAGAACATCTCCCGGAGCGACGATTTGACCATCGATTACTTTTAACTGATCAATCTTCCCATTCGCGCGTGCGACCAAAGAAGCCGGAGGATTATCCGAAATCACAACTATACGTGCCTGAATTGAGTCCGGATAACGAAAAAACCAACTCCCCAACAGAAGCAGAATCAGAATAACAAACAACAACGTTATTCCCGACCGAAGCAGCCAGGAAGGAGTTTGCCCTATTATTTCCTGGACTTCCTCGCTTCTTATCTCAATTTTGTCAGATTCCTGCATATATATTCAATCATTTTCTACTTCAGATACCACTCTTAAGAAATTCTGATTACATCAGGGTCTTCCTTCAAAATCCATTAGCAGGAACCTCCCTGAAATTTGTCTCAATAAATAACCTGACTAAAGTCTTCCGGGCTAGCCTCAATTAGTCCACACGTAAACTAATTTCCAAGCTCAAGCTGGTTCTTTACCAAATTGTAATAAGCACTTCTTTTAACTGTCAATTCCTGATGCGTTCCGATTTCAACTATTTTCCCTTTTTCAAGTACTACAATCTGATCTGCATTCTTTACGGTACTAAGCCGATGAGCAACGACAACTACAGTTCTTCCCTTAAAAAATTCATTCAGGTTTTCCATGATCACCTTTTCATTGTTGGCATCCAATGCATTCGTCGCTTCATCGAAGAAAAGGAAATCAGGATTCTTATAAACAGCTCTTGCAATCAGGATGCGTTGTTTCTGTCCCTGACTCAAACCATGCCCTTCCTGTCCTATTTTCGTATTGTAGCCCAAAGGGAGACTTTCAACAAACTCTTGAATGTTTGCCACCTTTACAGCATAAAGCAATCGTTTCTTATCAATCTTCTCTTCTTCCATTGCAATATTATTGGCTATTGTATCAGAGAAGATATAACCATCCTGCATAACAGCTCCGCATTTATCGCGCCACCAGTGCTGACTATAATTTTTCAACAAAGCGTCACCCATACGTAGCTCACCCTCTACCGGCTCATAAAAACCGAGCATCAGCTTTACCAATGTCGTCTTGCCGCTTCCGCTGGTTCCCACAATTGCGGTAGTTTTATTGGCTGGGATATAAAGGTTAATGCCATTGAGAACTTTGGCAGAATGAGGCCCTTCATATTGAAAAATCAAATTCCGGATAGAGATATCAGCATCCTCAGGAGCAAGAGTTAATTTTGAATCTTCAACTTTTTCCTCATCCTCCATATTATGGATCTCTCCGAGACGTTCCAGACTAATCTTTGCATCCTGAGCAGTATGAAGGAAAAGAATCATCTGATCCAACGGGCTGTTCATCTGCCCCAATATATATTGAACAGCAAGCATCATCCCCAGAGTCATGTTTCCATGTACTACAGACGAAGCCGCCAGAACAGTAATCACAATATTCTTTGTTTCATTGATAAAAACCGAACCTAACTGTTGATATTGATCAAGAGAAAGACTTTTTACACTTACTCTGAAAAGGCGTGCCTGTATCCTTTCCCATTCCCAACGTTTCTGCCGCTCAAAGTTATTCAGCTTAATCTCCTGCATTCCATGAATCAGTTGAATCAACTTACTCTGATTCTCCGATAACTGAGAAAAACGTTTGTAATCCAACACACGACGCTTCTGCATAAACAAAAGCACCCATACAATATATAATACACTACCCAGAATAAAAGTGAAGAATATAGTCAGGTTATAAACAGCCAGTACAACCCCAAAGATTACCAGATTAAAAAAAGAGAATAAAACACTGAGCGACTGAGATGTCAAAAAATACTCAATACGTCGATGATCTCCTATTCGCTGGAGTAAATCACCGGTCATTTTGGTATCAAAATAGCCGATTGGCAATTTCATCAGCTTAATCAGAAAATCTGAGATAATTGAAATATTGATACGGGTACTGATGTGCAATAAAATCCATGAACGAATAAAATCAACAGTCATGCGACTGATGAATAACATCATCTGAGCAGCCAGGATCAGGTAAATGAAGTTAATATCCTGATTACTGATCCCTACATCGACAATACTCTGTGTCAGAAAAGGGAAGATTAATTGCAATAAGCTTCCAATCATGAAACCAAGCATCAACTGCCCCATCATCTTTTTATGGGGGCGTAGGTAGCGAAAAAGAAAACTAAAACCGGTATAACTCTCTCTTTCATCTTCCCGATTAAAAAAATCAGGAGATGGTTCCAGTAAAAGACAGAGTCCCTTTTCTTCGCCATCGCGTACCGTAGCCAACCACGACCGTTTGAATTCATCAACCGAATAAGATATTAATCCTGCAGCCGGATCTGCCACATAGATTCTTCCCCTTTTGATCTTATAAACAACAACGAAATGATTTTGCTTCCAATGAACGATACATGGAAGAGAAGCTTCCCCGGTCAACTGATCAAGTGATATGCGTACCCCCATCGAACGCAAACCAATAGCTTCTGCAGCCTCACAGATTCCTAACATCGATACCCCTTCACGGGAGATGTAAGATAAATCCCGCAAATATTGAATACTATAGCTTTTACCGTAATGCCGGGCAATCATGCGCAAACAGGTAGGTCCGCAGTCCATGGCGTCAGGTTGATGGTAATGAGGGAATGACATAAATAAAGACTTTACTAATTTCAAAGATAGTTTTTTTCACTAATAAATACAGCATCACAAAACATTCACCTACTTATTGTCGGAATGTGTATTTATTCTTCAAACCGGCAATTCAATCAATTTTCACTTCTTTCTCTTCTTTATCCTTCAAGAGTCGAGCATATGCTCGACTCTTTCAAATTATACTTAAATAATAATTTTTTATCCTGATATATTATATCGGAACTTTAGCAATAGTGAAAAAACAGAGATGGATATCAGTTGGTTTGGCATTCCTGCGCACCGAGTCAGGATATCAAATTTTTTATTATTATTGCATACTAAACCATAGAAATTAATCATAAAACCATCAACATGACCAGAAAAATTTTCTTTATTCTATTCTTGTTGGCATTAATAGGGAATGTCAATGCACAAAATCTTTCTCCTTTAAAAAATGTCATCAACCGAGTCTGCCCCTGGATGACTGGGAAATACATTCTGAAATCCATTCCCAAAGAGAATGGGAAAGATGTTTTCGAATTATCCACTCAAAACGGAAAGCTGATCATCAAAGCATCCAACATTCCGTCAGGAGGAATGGGATTTAACTGGTATTTAAAAAATTATTGCCATCGTTTTTATTCTCATTGCGGCAACAACCTGGCTCCAGTAAGTAAACTCCCGGTATTAAAAGAAACAATTCGTAAAATATCACCTTATCCCTATCGATATTATCTCAATTATTGTACACTGAATTATTCCATGTCGTTCCAGGGTCCTGAAGAATGGGAAAAAGAGTTGGATTGGATGGTCCTAAACGGAATCAATCTGGCCCTGATGACCAACGGGATGGAAAAAGTCTGGTTGAACACACTTACTCATTTTGGATATAGCCGCGAAGAAGCCTTGAAATTTATCCCCGGACCCGCCTTTAACGCATGGTGGTTAATGGGAAATCTCGAAGGCTGGGGAGGCCCGGTCTCTCAATCAATGATAGATGAAAGGTCAAAGACCGAACAATTCATCGTAACCAGGATGCGGGAACTGAACATCGAACCAGTCTTCCAATGTTTCTACGGAATGGTGCCAATATCCTTAAAGAATCACTATCCAAAATCACCGATAATCGAGCAGGGGAAATGGGCCGGTGACTTTGATCGTCCCTCGATTTTATTGCCAGGGGATTCACTTTTCAAAGAGATGGCTGCATTTTACTACAAAGAATTAAAAAGATTATACGGCCAGGCACACTTCTTTGGAGGAGAGCCCTTCCATGAAGGCGGACGAAGAGAAGGCATTACCGAAAGTGATGCGGCTCATGCCGTCTACACAGAGCTCATCAAACACAATCCCGGATCAGTATGGGTTTTGCAGGGATGGAGCGGTAATCCTTCAAAAGAATTATTAAATGGTTTAAAGAGCGATGAAACACTCGTATTGGATCTATTTGGCGAAGCTGCCAATTACTGGGAAAAAAGAGAAGGTTACGACAACCATAACTGGGCTTGGTGTACCGTCTCAAATTTCGGAGAAAAGACAGGCCTTTACGGTCGTCTTGAAAGATTGGCAACAGAACCACCCCGGGCATTAGCCGGACCTTATGGGAAATACATGGTTGGAATCGGAGCAATGCCCGAAGGTGTCCTCAATAACCCTGTCTATTTTGATTTGCACTACGATATGGGATGGAATGAGAAACCCGTCGATATCCAACTATGGATCCGTAACTATGTACAATATCGTTATGGGAAAGCACCACAATCAGCCCTTGAAGCCTGGGATCTTCTGCTACGCTCTGCCTATAAGACAGATGAGACCAGTCAGGAAGGATGCGCAGAATCAATTCTTTGTGCAAGGCCTTCATTCTCTATTAAGAGTGTATCGACCTGGGGTACCGCTAAACTCTATTATGATCCGAAAGTAACAATTCAAGCTTTAAATAAACTTTGGGAGGCATCCAAAGAAATTGGCACTGTCGATGCGTACCTCTACGACCTTGTCGATCTTTCAAGACAGGTACTTGGTAATCAGGGAAGGGAGCTATACAAAGAGATGCAAGAAGCTTACGCAACTAAAGATTTGAATCATTTTAACCAGGCCGCCTCTCAATTCCTTACCATTCTTCGTGAACAAGACGAACTCCTTTCATCCAGAAAAGAATTTTTGGTTGGAAATTGGATTGCACATGCCCGGAAACTTGGAAAAACAAAAGCGGATCAGGACTTACTGGAAAAAAATGCCAGAGCACAAATAACATATTGGGGACCCGACACAAATACGACTACGAATCTTCACGAGTATGCCCATAAAGAGTGGGCAGGACTAATGAAAGACTTTTATCTCCCCCGTTGGGAATTATTCATTCAGGAAAGTCAAAATGCACTAAAAGAAAACAGACCGTTAAAAGAAATTGACTTTTTCACAATGGAATTAAAATGGAACCAACAACGTAATCCATATCCTTCAAAACCACAAACCGATCCGTTAAAAGCTGTTCATAAAATCATTACAAGCAACACTTTCTAAACTTTATTACCACAATAAAATTAAAAAATAATTATCAGAAAATACATCCACCTGATTACCATAATTGGGTTATCATAGAATTTTCAAAACACTAAAAAGAATAAGAGGCAGATCAGTTTTGACGGCCTCTTATTCTTTTTTCTCAAAATATACGCTCATCGTTCAAAAAAAGACGAAAAACTTGTTTTGCATTGTATAAATGTTAACTTTGGTGTGCCTAAAGATTAAGAAATCCTTAAAATCGACATAGACGTAAACCAAAAACGTTGAAAGATGAGAACCTATAAGACCAAAGAAATCAAAAACCTTGTATTGCTGGGAAGTCCCGGCTCTGGGAAAACCACCCTCGCAGAAGACATGCTCTACGGGGGTGGTATCATAACACGCAGAGGTGATGTAGCGACCAAAAACACAGTTTCCGATTATCAGCCCATCGAGCAAGAGTTTGGAAACTCGTTATTCTCAACGGTATTGTATACCGAATTCAACAATCTAAAAATCAACATTCTTGACACTCCCGGCATTGATGATTTTGCAGGAGCAGTCGTGTCTTCATTGAATGTAGCCGATCTTGGATTACTTCTAATCGACTCAGCAGCCGGAATAGAAGCAGGAACAGAAGGAAGCATGCGTTCCTCCGGCCAAACAAACACTCCTCTTATTTTTCTTACCAATTTTCTGGACCACGAAAATGCAAATTACGATCAAACAATTGAACAAGCCCGTTCATTATGGGGCAATAAAGTTACGATCGTACAGTACCCTGTAAACCCCGGACTCGGTTTTAACGCCGTAGTCGATGTACTAAAAATGAAAATGTACAGTTGGGGACCTGAGGGTGGTGCACCCAAAATGACTGAAATTCCTGATTCGGAAAGAGAAAAAGCCGAACAATTACATAACGAACTAGTAGAGAAAGCAGCCGAAAATGAAGAGTCCCTAATGGAACTCTACTTCGAAAAAGGCTCACTCACCGAAGACGAAATGCGCCAGGGAATGCGCCGGGGAATGGTACAACGTACCTTATTCCCGGTATTCTGTATTAGCGCAAAGAAAGACATGGGAATTCGACGTCTCATGGAATTTATCTGCAATATAGTCCCTGCTCCTGACGATATGCCGATGCGTGAAAAAGAGAGCGGCCGCGATATCAAAATGTCGGAAAACGACATTACATCAATCTTTGTGTTTAAAACCTCCATTGAACCTCATATCGGCGAAGTCTCCTATTTCAAAGTCATGTCGGGAGTTATACGCGAAGGGATGGATCTCATTAACACAACCCGCAATAATAAAGAACGTATCGCCCAGCTATTTGTCTGTGCAGGAAAGAACCGAACCAAAGTAACAGAACTTGTTGCCGGAGATATCGGTGCTACCGTGAAACTAAAAGAGACCAAATACAATCATACGCTTTGTGACAAAGACCCCGAAATGAAATTTGTTCCGATCGAATTTCCGGTTCCCCGTCATCGCGTAGCGCTGAAGGCCGTCAACGAAGCTGATGATGAAAAAGTGGGTGAAGCTTTGCACCGGTTGCGCGATGAAGATCCGACATATGTCATTGAATACTCCAAAGAGCTGAAACAGCTGATTTTACACTCACAAGGCGAATATCATATCAATGTATTGAAATGGTATTTCGATCATGTATTCAAAATTGAAATTCAACTACTTGATCCCAAGATCCCATATCGGGAAACTATTACGAAAGCAGCCTTAGCTGATTATCGCCACAAAAAACAATCGGGAGGATCCGGACAGTTCGGTGAAGTTCATTTACTTATTGAACCTTACACCGAGGGAATGTCTAATCCCGAAATGTACAAATTAGAAGGGAAAGAACTAAAGATCTCTCTTCGTAATACTCAGGTTCAACAACTACCCTGGGGAGGTAAACTTGTCTTCTGTAACTGTATCGTAGGAGGATCGATTGACGCACGCTTCCATCCTGCCATTCTGAAAGGGATCATGGAAAAGATGGAAGAAGGGCCGCTTACCGGTTCATATGCACGCGATATTCGTGTTTGCATTTATGACGGAAAAATGCACCCGGTCGACTCCAATGAAATTTCATTTAAACTGGCAGGACGTAATGCTTTCAGCCTTGCCTTTAAAAAAGCAGGTCCTAAAATTCTGGAACCGATTTACGATTTGGAAGTCACAGTACCAAGCGATCGCATGGGAGATGTAATGAGTGATTTGCAAGGCCGCAGAGCATTAATTATGGGAATGGGAAGCGAACACGGTTATGAGAAGATCAATGCCAAGGTTCCGCTTAAGGAGATGAATCGATATTCAACTTCTTTAAGTGCACTTACCGGAGGGCGTGGACGATTCATCATGAAATTTGCAAGTTATGAGAAAGTGCCTGCAGAAGTACAGGATGAATTGCTTTCAACCTATGCTGCTCAGGTTAATGAAGAATAATCTCAATATCCTTTTTTAATCTTATATCTTAAACTAAACCAAAGAAAGCCCGGGTCTGACCAACCCGGGTTTTTTATTTCATAAATTATTTCACTACTGAAATCCGATACAATCCGCATCCATGTCGTTTAATCGTCGGAATAAAATTCCCTTTAAAAACGCCAAGATCCTTACCGCTCCACAAATCGTGCACTTTACAGGCAGAGTGAATTCCCAAATTTTTCAATAACACTGGGATCTTAACTGTCTCGGCAGGAACAGGTCCTGCAGGGTCCTGAGTAAAGACCATAAACTTTACACTTGCCCCCACATTTTGAGAAACACAGGCATTGTCCAAACCTGCTTTCGCTTTGAAACGGGTCACTCCTTCCGGTAAGTCATACACAATAACCGAGTTGGCATGTACTCCGATCCCATTGTCGTACTTCTTCCCGTCAACAATCAAATCAGCTTCTGAAACACTTTTATTGACACAAACCTGCCCCCATCCGGTAGTTGCTTTACTCCATTTGAGCGATGTCAATGCAATAGAATCATTCCCTCGATACAATACAGGATCAATCCAATCGGCATGATCCCAGTCATTCCCGTCACCTCCATCATTCACAGTCAAATAAAGCTTCGTTGCCCCGGTAATATCAAGATCAACTGTTCTGCTAAATCCGGGAGTCTGTTTGTTAATCAGTCCGCTCGACCATGCAGCTTTGTTTTCTAAAATCTGTACTTGATCTGCAGCATTAAAAACAGCCAGGAATTTATCACCTGTACGTGGATCATCAGCAATCCAGGCTATCTGATCGTCTTTTCGAAACAATTGGCGATTATTCTTACTGCATTTATTTACATAAAGCACATCCTTGTTGGTAAGCAAAGAAAGGGTAAAAGCATCATTACTCGGCAAATCGCCGCCAAACATCAAAGGGGAATGAAAGATTGACCATAAAGTCATCAGAGTATATTGTTCATCCTTCGTAAAGTTGCTTATACGATTCGCGCCTCTTTCTGCACGAATCCCGATACGGCCTAATGGTAACATATCTGCATCAGGCCAGGCCCCGGATGAGATAAACGGTGCCCATCGGTTACAAACCTCAAAATGCTCTTTCAGTTGCTGCCAACTATCCCAGAAATCGCCCACAGTCCGCCACATATTAGCATGTTGCCCAACATGTTTCCCCTCTGTTATAGGGGTCTCTCCGGGAGAAGTACTAAAGACAATCTTACGGCCAGTTCGGTCAATTGCTTTCCTGATCATCTCAATCTCCTCTTTGTGATACGGAGAAGAAAGGTCATCCACCTTTACAAAATCGAGTCCCCACGAAGCATACAACTCAAAAATGGAATTATAATACTCCTGGGCCCCTTCTTTTGATGCGTCAAGAGAATACATATCATGTAACCAGGTACATAAACGGTCATCGTTGTATACCTGCTGAGCTGTTACATTACTATGCAAAATCGGAAGGTTTCTTTTTACAGCCTCCATTGGAATCCCTCGCATAATATGAATTCCGAATTTCAGTCCTTTACTATGAATGTAATCCGCAAGCGGTTTGAAACCTTTCCCATTGGCAGACGAGGGGAAACGATTGACGGCAGGGACAAAGCGGCCATATTGATCTATTGAATAAATTGCATCCTTTTCATTATAACCGTTAGCTTTATCATTGCCTACATACCAACGAATGTCAATAACCACATAATTCCAGCCATAATTCTTGAGATATTCGGACATATAATCAGCATTTGCTTTTACCTCCGACTCAACGACAGTCGGTCCGTAACAATCCCAGCTATTCCAGCCCATAGGAGGTGTTTCAGCCCAATCATGAAAATCAGCCTTCTTTTTACCTGACTGTCCGAAGACCTGACAGGAGCACAGAGCAATCAATGCAATTCCGGTTAGATACTTTAGTTTATACATTTCATATGGTTTTGTTAGAAAAAATTGTCCAGAATTTTATTCAGTATAAAATTAGCAATTTCCCAAATCGAAAATTAAAACAGAGGTTTTTTTTGAGTATTTTTCACCTTTATTATCCATACCACTCTAGCAATATGCTCTTATTCAATAAATAAAACACTTCCCAATAGTCAATTTATCTCTTTCTGTTTATTCCACAACTCATTCTGAGAAAACTAAAAAGAGATCTATCAAGCAGAAATACCTGAAATACATGAACTTCAAATTTTAGAAGTGCTAAAAGCAAAGAATAATTCAGACACATAAGGCCAAAACGGCAAATCTATACTTATTATCAGATAATAAACCGCCAGTTATTAATTCAGAAATAAATAAAATTCTGATTATCTTTAAGATGTAAACAAATGAAAAGAAAGCAATCTCAGGAGAATCTTTCATTGAAATCTATTCTTCCGGGACGAAATATTTGTTCAGACTCTCCCTATAGCATCACTATAATAACACCCACTTTAATTCTTCTTTTCTTTTGTCTTCAGGAATGATCTAAACATCCTTTCGATATCTGAACCATATCTGAACCATATACAAACCATGTACGAAATATAGCGTTGTCCCCTTTTTAGTACAGTGATTGTGCTTTACTAAAATTATTAGCCACATTCTTTGAGAGCTTATTGCACTATACAATCGAGCAAATAAAAAAACCTCTTGCCAAATGGCAGTATGCCATTTAGTAAGAGGTTTTGATTATAAAAAAGTAAGTTCTGTATCAAAATTATTCAGGGAGTAGCACTGCGAACTCTATGCAATCATCTTCACGTAGTTCTTTTCAATCGAAAAATGCAATGCTAAAAGGCTCTACTCTTGGTACCTTATTGTTACCTGAGAACGGGTACAAATTATCAGGCTCCCGCATAAATCAAAAGGCTCAACCCGATTACAAACAATATGAACATCACAATATTTAACTGGTTGGAAATCTTAGGTGCTCCTTTGAATTCTTTCCATATCAAAATTCCCCACAAAGCAGACACGAGGGTTGCACCCTGACCCAATCCATAAGAGATAGCAGCGCCCGCTTTTCCTGATGCGATCATACTGAATGTCATCCCCATGCACCACATGACACCACCCAACACTCCTACCAGATGGGTTATCGTTTTACCTTTAAAGTAACCGCTAATGGAAACCGGATCACCTTCTACCGGCCTCTTCATGGCAATCGTATTAAACAGGAAGTTGCTGACAAATACTCCCAGTGCAAAAATAAATACTGCCGTATAAGGAGTCATCTTTCCTTCTGCAGGAGCAGAAAAGTTATTCAAATCCATAGAAGCTGCCACAAAACGATAAAAAAGGGACATGATTACTCCGGCTGAAACAGAAAGCAGAATACCTTTCGCAGAAAGTTTTTTGGTTCCGACCAATGCTTTTTTATAGGCCAATCCGTTAAACAGAATTCCAATCACAATTAACAGGACTCCGGCAAAGATGAATAATGGCTCCCCTTTGGCTGCTCCAAAATAATTGATCATTACCCCCAATACCAATGCGAGCCCAACACCTACAGGGAAAGCGACTGACATTCCGCAAACAGCAATTGCCGCAGAAAGTAAGATATTTGAAGCATTAAAGATTATTCCCCCCAGAAAAGCACTTCCCACATTTGAAGTACTCGCTTGTGCCAGATCAGTCATAAAACTTCGCCCTTCTGCACCGAAACTGCCTAAGGTAAAAGCCGAGAGCAGTGAGAATAGCAACACACCAATGACATAGTCCCAATAAAAGAACTCGAACCTCCACGTTTTGGAAGCAAGCTTTTGTGTATTTCCCCACGATCCCCAACAAAACATGGTGACCACGCAAAATAGAACAGCTAAAAGGTAATTTGACACGATAAACATAGCGGTATGATTTAGAAGGTTATGACTAATTAATAAAGAGCCTTTTTAGGGGCATCCGAATAAACAATAGCATCACCAAAATTCACAGAAGCATTGTCTTGTGGATTTAACCATTTGAAGCTTACCGTGTGTTTGCCTTTGGGCAATTGATATTTCCAGAACAGATCATTACTTCGCACCTGATACTTCGCAGGCAAATCTGCTGTTTTTGTCAATTTACCATCAATGTACATTTCTGCTTTTGCTACATATTCAGGATCAGAACATTGTACATGTCCTTTAAATACAATGCCGGTTCCCTCAAATGTTATTTCAGGTTGCTTTGAAATGGTTTTTTGAACCTCAATCTTTTCTATGGGATATAGACCATCAAAAGCTTTTTCATAACGCACCGGAATCGGCTTTTGATAAACAAGAGTAACATTGTCCCCGCTTATCTTTCCTCCATTGCGAGCAATAACTTTCAAGGCATGATCAAAGCTCATCTTATAAGCTTTGTTTAAAGAGATATCGGTATATGCGAAATTGATATTTTCAACTTCATACAGATTCTTCTTCCATTTTTCCGGAATGCGGCTATATCCGATCATAGTTCCCAAAATTCCGGCTGCAGTAGAAGGATTGCAATCTGCGTCCTGACCACAACGAGTTGCAATATCGATGGTTTTAAAGAAATCTCCCTGCCCGTACAATAAACCTATAGTAACATAGGCACTATTCATCAATGCATCGATATCCAAAGGCACAAAGACCCCATCAGGACAACCTGTTTCCGAACTCCACTTCTTTTCACATTCAAACCAGGTACGTTTCCAATCATTAGGGAATTGTTTGTGCCATTTTATGACATCACTCATACATTGGTAGAATTTACTTTGATGTGGAATTGTTTTCAGTGCCTCAGATACAACGGTTTCAATATCATTCGATACAAATGCAACTGAATACATTGCACCAACATAAACACCGCCATACCATCCATCGCCATAATTCATGATATGACCAATCTTATCCGAAAATTCAGAAGCAGCATTTGGCATTCCGGGAGACATGAGTCCTGCATAGTCCGCTTCGATCTGATAATCGATGTCATCAGCATGAGGATTATTCAGCCAATGGCCAGACTGAGGAGGCTTTATTCCATGAAGGATATTATAACGAGCAGACTGATTGGCATGCCACAGTGTATATCCGGCATTTGCAAAAGACATTGCAAATGAATCGACCGGAGCATCTAAACCCAATCGATCGAATATATCTACAAAGGTTAAATCCATATACAAATCATCGTAAAGACCAGGGATATTATCATAATACCACTTAATTCTTCCGTCTGGCCATTCAATTGGCACATAATCCTGAACCATAGTTCCATTGTACCGGAACTCAACAGGTCCGC
>JAUZOB010000199.1 GCA_030706665.1 Bacteroidota bacterium | reverse complement strand
TTCAGCTATGTGTATTTTAGCTCCCAGAACATTTGCAATCAATTGTGCACCCAGGCAGATTCCTAAAACAGGTTTTTCTTCCTCGATTACATGAAGGATGAATTGCTTTTCTGTCTTTAACCAGGGGTATTTTTTTTCCTCAGTTACACTCATTGGTCCACCCATAATGATGAGTCCGTCAACTGAATCTGAGGCGGGGAGTGTCTCGTTGCAATACAACTTGGTGTAGGTTAATTGATGCCCGTTTTGTTGAATCCAATCTTTGATGTAACCTTCATTCTCAAAAGGTGCGTGAACTAAACAATGGAGCTTTAATGTCTTCATCGATAATTAAAATTTAAAGAGAATGTGAGTAAGATGTCATTCTTTACTCGTGTCGAATAATCTGATGTTTCGTGATGCAAAGGTGATTACTTTTTTTAAAAGAGACAGGGAGGTATGATTATATCCGGTCTTTTGAGATCAAAATTAATATACCTTGAAGGTAGAGGATTGCCGAATGGGGCATGGTCGGATTTTCAAAGTTGTTTGTACAAGATTGTACAAAATCTGAAATGAGTTCTTGTAGATAGTAAGTCAGGCGTTTAGAATATTTTTGTGACTGCCATTTTGCGAGATGAAAAAGGAGCAGGGTGGGAGGTTGAATGTTAATTCTTTGCATTAAAGCGTGTTTCCTGGGGTTATTTTACATGGATTTGTCAGGGCTGATGAAATTTTAGTACTTTCGCTCTGTATTGCAAGTAGGCACAGTGGCAATACCTGAACCGTTGAGTGTTTTGTTGAATTATAATTTCACTCTATCAGATTGCTATCTCTTAACCATGTTATGATTTGGCCTGCCATTTTTCAAGGAAAAAATATAAAATGTCATTTAAAGATCTTGATCTTATTGAACCCATTCAACGTGCGTTGAATGTTGAAGGCTATGAAAAGCCAACCCCTATTCAGGAACAAGCTATTCCTATTATTTTAAATCGTAAAGACTTATTGGGTTGCGCCCAAACTGGAACAGGAAAAACAGCAGCATTTGCGATCCCGATTTTACAACTTCTACATAATGAGCAATCAAAGGAAACTGGTGCTAGAAGGATTAAAACTCTTATATTGACTCCAACCCGCGAGTTAGCTATTCAGATTGGCGAAAGTTTTGCTGCTTATGGTCGATATACCAAAATTAAACATACTGTTATATTTGGAGGCGTCCCTCAGCGCGCGCAGATTGAAGCATTGCGTTCAGGTGTTGATATTCTGATTGCAACTCCCGGAAGGTTACTTGATTTGATGAACCAGAAATTTATCAATCTTTTTTCTATCCGTTACTTTGTTCTCGATGAAGCAGACCGTATGCTGGATATGGGTTTTGTGAATGATGTTAAGAAAGTAATTCAACGTCTTCCGGTACAACGACAAACACTCTTTTTCTCTGCAACAATGCCTGCTGAGATTAATAAACTGGCAAATTCTATACTGGTAAATCCTCTTAAAGTTGAAGTAACTCCTGTTTCTTCAACAGCTGATACAGTTGATCAGTTGCTTTATATGGTGTCTAAGCAGGATAAAAGATTTCTTTTGGTAGACTTACTGCAAGATCCGAAAATTGAATCTGCGTTGATATTCACACGCACGAAACATGGAGCAGACCGTGTCGCCAGAGATTTAACCAAAGCAGGGATACGTGCTGATGCTATTCATGGAAATAAGTCACAGAATGCGCGTCAGAAGGCTTTAAGTAATTTCAAGGCGAAGAAAATTCGTGTATTAGTGGCTACTGATATTGCTGCCCGGGGGATTGACGTTGATAATCTTTCGCATGTAATTAATTATGATCTTCCCAATATACCTGAGACTTATGTCCATCGTATTGGAAGGACCGGACGTGCCGGAGCAACCGGAACCGCTTTTTCTTTTTGTGATGAGGAAGAGATAAAATATCTCCATGATATTCACAAGCTGATTGCTCGTAAGATTTCTATCGTCGAAGACCATCAATATCCTCTTGTGAAAGGAAACTATGCAGGCCAGGAAAGGACTAAAGAGAATAGACCTAATGGAAGAGTTTCTGCTCCTGCAAATAGGAATAAAAGGAATTATACATCCAAAGAAATTGATATTAAAAAGGAAAGTCATCTCAGAGAGAAATCACAAAATATTGAGAAACTTACTTTGATTAAAAGGAATTAATCGACTTCTCTTTGATTTAAAACGACAAGGTATTGTTTTGTGAATCTCGTTTCTACGAATACTCTTGTCTGGTTTTAGTCATTTTTTGAAAAGATTATTTACTTCTGTACAAATGAAACGCAGTATCGTTAAGCATTGATTGCTTCCCGATACTGCGTTTTTTTTTGTAATTCAACTGTGTGAAATTTTACTGGATTCTTTTAAGAGAATAAAGATTTACATAGTTCTGGAATATTGTTGAGATGGCTTCATTCCGGGATTCCTGAATATTTTGATGCTTCTGGTGATCTTGGTATTCGCATGATCCGGATTGTTATCAAAAAATGATTGAATTGATAAAATCATAAGAAAAGTAAATTCAAAACTTTCTTTCTAAAGGTTAAAGTAGGTGAAAATATACAGACAATAAAAAGTGGTTGCGAGAAATTCGTAATTTTTTGCTAATTTGAACCCCATACTATAACTAATAAAATTAACTAAAAAACACCCAGATGGATTGCTTTGAAGAACAAACAATGATTAAATTTTATGATGGAGAAGATCTGCCGGTAGAGTTACACAAGGTGAGGATGGTGCAGAAACTTCATTTACGTCCGATTGATCGCCGACTTAAGGCTATAGAAGAAGCTGGTTATAATACTTTCTTATTGGGTACTCAGGATATTTTTCTGGATATGTTGACGGATAGCGGAACCAATGCTATGAGTGATAATCAAGTTGCTTCAATGTTGCAGGCTGATGATGCCTATGCAGGTTCTCAGAGCTTTGTCCGTTTAATTGAAAGCGTGAAAGAGGTCTTCGGGAAAAAGCATCTTCTTCCGGTGCATCAGGGAAGAGCTGCTGAAAATGTTATTGCGCAAACTTTTGTCCGGCCGGGAATGATTGTTCCGATGAATTATCATTTTACCACGACTAAAGCTCATATTGACTTGAATGGAGGAACTGTTGTCGAGCTTCTTCATGATGATGCTCTGATTATTAAGAGTGATAACCCGTTTAAGGGGAATTTTGATCTGAATAAACTGCTTGCTACGATAGAAAAGTACGGAGCAGATAAAATTGCCTTTATTCGTTTGGAAGCATCTACGAATTTGATCGGGGGGCAACCTTTCTCTTTGAAAAATATGAGAGATGTCCAGGCGATTGCCAAAAAGTACGGCATTATGACTGTCCTGGATGCCAGTCTTATCGGAGAAAATGCTTATTGGATTAAAAGACGTGAACCTGAATATCTGAATGTTCCCGTTGCGCAGATTCTTCTTGAAATGTGTGATACCTGCGATCTCGTTTACTTCTCATCCCGTAAAGTAAGCTCAAGCAGGGGAGGGGGAATCTGCACCAATGATATTGAAATCTTTAATAAGATGAAGGAACTGATCCCTCTTTATGAAGGATTTTTTACTTATGGAGGAATTTCTGTCAGGGAGATCGAAGCAATGGCAATTGGATTAAGAGAAACAACAGATCTGACCGTCATCTCTCAGTCACCTGAGTTTATCCGTTATACCGTAGAGCAACTTGATAACGCAGGTATTCCTGTCGTAATGCCTGCTGGAGGCTTGGGTTGTCATGTCGATGCTAAAAGCATCCTTAGTCATGTTCCGCAGAAGGAGTATCCTGCCGGCGCATTAGCTGCTGCATTCTATATTATATCTGGAATTCGTGGAATGGAAAGAGGAACGATTTCAAGTGTCAGAGATGAAAACGGGAATGATGTCCTTGCCGATGTTGAATTGCTTCGATTAGCATTCCCTCGCAGGGTATTTACCCTCTCTCAGGTTAAATTTCTGATCGATCGGATGAAATGGCTTTATCACAACCGCGAGTTGATTGGTGGACTGGAATTCTATGAAGAGCCTTCTGTCCTTCGATTCTTTGCCGGTAAACTTAAACCGACATCCAACTGGGCAGAGAAGTTAGTCGAGAAATTTAAGAGTGATTTTGGGAACAGCCTGTAATCAGGATAAATAAAGAATAACGGTTATGGATAAAAAAGAGGAGTTTTGTAACTCCTCTTTTTTTATGATTGATTCGTGATGTGTGTTTAATTTATTCTGCTCGCTTCCGTAAATATTCTTTTAACAGATATTGTTTTGCATTGATTGCAAAAAGAAGAATCTATTCTGCTTTGAATTTGTAGATGCAAACGTGAGAGTAAGTTTTTCCTGGCTCAAGTACAACACTTGGGAATGAAGGCTTGTTCGGACTATCGGGGAAATGTTGGGTTTCAAGGCAGAATGCGCCACGATAGTCATATGCTTTTCCGCTTTTCCCGATTTCGGTTCCTTTGAGGAAGTTCCCTGCATAAAACTGAAGTCCGGGCTCACTTGTATATACTTCCATTACTCGTCCGCTTACAGGTTCTTTAACAGATGCAGCGAATGTCAGACCATTAACTTTAGGGGCTTTATTTAGGACCCAGTTGTGGTCATAACCTTTACCACATTTTAGCTGGTCATAATTTTGATTGATTCTTTCACCGATAGCAGTAGCTTTTCTGAAATCCATCGGGGTGCCTTCAACCGGACGAATTTCGCCTGTAGGAATAAGAGTAGTGTCAACCGGAGTTATGGCGTCAGCATTGATTGTCAACAGATGATTTAGGATCGGTCCGCTACCTTCGCCTGCAAGGTTGAAGAATGAATGGTGAGTAATGTTGCAAATAGTTTTCTTGTCGGTGGTAGCAGAGTATTCAATTTTGAATGCATTATCCGAGGTGAGGGTGTAAGTCATTTTTACGGTCAGATTTCCTGGATAACCTTCTTCCATGTCTTTTGAAACGTAGGTAAGGATAAGTGCAGAATCTCCAACCTGAGTAGCATCCCACACTGCTTTATTGAATCCTTTCAAACCGCCATGGAGATGATTGGGACCATCGTTTGTGGCAAGTTTATATTCGACATTATCAAGAGTGAATTTTCCTTTGCCGATTCTATTCCCATAACGACCAATGGCAGATCCGAAATAGATCTCTTTACCTTCCTGATATCCTTTTAAAGATTTATATCCAAGAACCACATCCTTAAAAACACCGTTCTTGTCGGGAGCGAAGAGACTAACTACTTTAGCACCATAGTTAGTAACCTGCATTTCCATTCCATTTTTATTCTTTAACGTGTAAAGAGCTACTTTTTTACCATCAATCGTTCCGTCGAATGCCTTGGGGTCAACCAGTTTTGGACCTTTTGTGCTTGTACATTGAAACATAAAGGAACATAAAGCAATTAGCATAGTGTTCCTTAATAATAAAGCGATGTCGATTTTTTTCATCAGATTATGAATTTATTAGTTATCAAATCTATTCAAATATGCCGAATTATGAGGTGTAATACAAAATATTTAACATTTGTAAATGTCATCGTTATCGATATTTGTTTATACTCCTTTTCTGGAAATATTGTTTGAAAATTTATATAGGTAAAAATGACTCTTAAAATTAAAAAAGGATTGGAATATTATTACATATAGTCGAACTATTTTTTTGAAATTGAAAAAGAAAAGTTGATTTCTTTTTGAAAAAACAAAGGACCAATCAAAAAGACGAGCCCTTTGTAACTCAAATTCATGGTAATTATTGGGATTGGTGTAGGTAATAGCTTAATCAGAAAGGATCTATAACTGGTTTGGATATCCATTCGGCACTGGGCGCATTATTTTTTATCGTTGGCCATCCATCATTCCAGATTATTCTATCAATCATCAACGGTCTTCTGGTTGCTCCATTGGGCAAATTGGGATTATTTCGTTCAATCGCATGATAAATAAACCAATCATTCCCTTTGTCATCGGTAATGATTTCTGCATTATGTCCCGGACCGACGAATTTACTGTTCCCTTGAATAAACAATGTACCTTCGCTGTTTATTATATCGTTTCCGCTCTTATCCAGGTAAGGTCCACCGATGGAGCTTGATCTGGCAACTGCAACATGATAAGAACTTCGTATGCCATCACAGCAACTGCCTACAGATCCAAAGAAATAATAGTATGCACCCCTTTTGTAAATATAGCTGGCCTCAAATGCATTCCCTGCAATCTGGAATTTTTCACCGGATACTGATTTACCGTCTGGCGCAAGTTCTACTCCGAAGATCCCTCTGAAGCTTCCCCAAAAGAGATAATTGTG
>JAUZOB010000198.1 GCA_030706665.1 Bacteroidota bacterium | reverse complement strand
AATAATCGGCGATCGTAGGATGATAATCAATAGCTACTCAGTGTGTTGGTAAAAGCGATCTGTTTTTACAGCATAAGGAAATAGAAATTAATCCCGTTTGAGTCGGCGAGTATTCTATCGAAAGATTAGATGAACTGAGCATATGTTCTAGAACATTCCTCATGGAATGTTTATTGCAAACGTTTGCGGGTTTGTATTTCAAAATCAGGCACATCAGGTATGGAATCCTAATTTATTTTTGCCTAAATTTTGACTCTCTAAACAACTATAATAAACATGAGAAGGCTTTCGACCCTGCTAGCTATAGTACTGTTTGTTCTGTTGCAAAATACCCGCTCGTTCGCTGACGGGATAGATGCAGTTTCGGAACACCTGCTTTCTGCTTCTTATAACGGAGTAATTCTAAAGTTAAAAACCAACATTGGAGAGGTGAAAATTCAACCTCTGACCAGCACGATTATCCGGGTGTCACGCGATGAGTCTTCTATTCGGACTGATGCAGTAGTCCTGCGTCCGGAGAAGATTAAATCCGTGTATCGAGAGAAACCGGACTGCCTGCTTTTCGTAACCGATTCACTTACGATTAGAATTTTTAGGAATCCTTTTCAGATAGAGTACAAGGTGAAAAGGACCGGCCGGACTTTGCTCAGTGAAACCGGTTTTGCAAGGGATAAAGACAGAAAGAGTATTTTATTCCGGTTGCAAAAAGAGGAGCAGATAACCGGAGGAGGAGAGAGGGCAATTTCGTTAAACCGGAGAGGAAAGCTTTTAAAACTATTCAATGAACCGCATTGGGGCTATGGCTATGGGGAAGAGACCCTGAATTTTTCAATCCCTTATTTTATCTCCGATAACGGGTATGGATTGTTCTTTGATAATTCTTCATTGGGATATGCTGATTTGGGAAAGACAGATGCGGAGGTGATGAAATTGTCGGCAACAGGTGGCTCGATGGATTATTACATCCTGTATAGTCCTACCGTCAAAGGACTGGTCAGGGAATGGACTCATCTGACCGGACGGCAGCCTTTACCATCCCGATGGGTCTTCGGAAATATCCAATCGCGCTTTGGCTACAAATCTCAGGAAGAAACCATGGAGATGGCCCGAAAGATAAGAGGGGCCGGGTATCCGTTGGATGCGATAGTCCTCGACCTTTACTGGTTTGGTCGGGCGAAGGAAGACTGGCGGATGGGTGATCTGGACTGGGATAAAAACTACTGGCCGAGTCCGGAGAAGATGATTGGCGACCTGAAAAAGGAGGGGGTGAAGACAATTCTCATCACCGAACCTTTTATCCTGAAAACATCAAAAACAGCAGCGAATGCTCTTCAAAAGAATGCCGTCGCATTGGATTCCTTAGGGAACCCCGGGTTAATCAAGGACTTTTATTTCGGCCCGGCCTACCTGCTCGATCTCTTTGGTGGGAAAGCACAGGACTGGTTCTGGAATTATTACGACAAGCAAATAAAAATAGGCGTAGCCGGTTGGTGGGGAGACTTGGGCGAACCGGAACGTCATCCTTCGTTTTTGCGACATCTGAACGGGAAAGCCTGGGATGTTCACAATATATACGGACAGTATTGGAACAAGATGATCTCTGAAAAGTACAAGGCAAATTATCCTGCTCAACGGGTATTTCACCTGAATCGAAGCGGGTTTGCCGGCTCACAACGCTATGGCATCTTCCCATGGTCGGGTGATGTCGGAAGAAGCTGGAACGGACTAAAAGCACAGATCCCGATCATGACCATAATGGGACTTTCGGGGATTCCTTATATGCACTCTGACCTGGGAGGTTTTGCAGCGGGAGTAAAAGACGAAGAACTTTATACCCGATGGTTGCAGATGGGGGTGTTTAATCCGGTCTTTCGTCCGCATGGTGAAAGCATTCCTTCCGAACCCATCTTCTTTAATGATACAACTCAAAGAATCGTAAAAGAATATATCCGATTGAGGTACCGAATGGTGCCTTACAATTATTCCATTGCCCGGAATCACAACCTGACCGGTGATCCATTGGTCCGTTCCTTGTATTGGGAGACAAGCCGGAAAGCTGATTTTAGTAATATGGACTGTTATTTCTGGGGAGATAACTTGTTGGTATTTCCTATATATGAGAAAGGACAAAAATTTAAAAAAGTATTTATTCCCCAGGGAAAATGGTTTAACTTCACGACGGATAAAATAATCGAAGGAGGAGATACCCTTATGGTTTCTACTTCGCCCGAAGAACTTCCTGTATTGGTGAAGGCCGGAAGTTTTATCCCGATGACTACGCCCCTGTCTGATATGGATCAATATAACTCAAACGAATATGTAGTCCATTATTATGCAGATAACAGTGTAGCCAAATCATCGTTTACAATTTATGAAGATGACGGAAAAGATGCGCGGGCGATGGCAAAAGAGACTTATGAGATTATAACGCTGAAGTGTAAAACAAATCCTGACAAACTTCAGTTTCTGCTTCAGAGCAATGGTGGCAATTATCCGGGTAAACCTGTTTCCCGCTCAATAACTTTGGTGCTGCATCATGCTCAGGGAAAGAAAATCGTAGTAAATGGCAAAACGATTCGGAATATTCCGTTTGAACAAGAAAAGCATTCAATACTGAGGTATGTGAATTATGAGGAGAAACCGCAGGTCTTGAAGTTCAATTGGAATGGAAAGGAACTTAACTAACCATTAATAAAAAATGATGAGATTAAAAATTTTAGCTGCCTTGGTTTGGGTAGCATTAACAGGGAATTTATGTATGGCACAGGTCCAGCACAACATTTCATTAGGGAAGTGCATTGCTGCTACTAAAACTGAGAATGGAGCAGATCTGACTACAGATCACGGGAAAGCAAAAATCACTGTTTACAGTCAAAATGTAATTCGGGTCAGGGTCGTTGAGGATGACTTCAAAAAGAATTTCAGCTATGCGGTTACAACCGGTCCCTGGAACAATCGCTTCAGCTTTAAAGAAGAAGGTGAAGGATATACTCTTGAAACGGACTCTGTGAAGCTGGTGATCGGGAAGAACCCTGTAAGGTTTTCTTTTTACACCAAAGACGGGAAAGAAATAAACAGCGATGATCCTGCTTTCGGAACTTCCTGGATTGGAACGGAAGTTACTACCTACAAAAAGCTTCATCCCGACGAAAGGTTTATCGGATTAGGTGAGCAACCCGGAAATCTGGATCGGAGAAATGAAAGTTGGGAGCATTGGAATGTCGATAACCCCCAATACGACAGTAACAGCAAAACAATTTACTCTGATATTCCATTCTTTATCGGATTGCATAGCGGTCTTTGTTACGGGATCTTTATGGATAATTCCTCGAAGAGCAATTTTAATTTCGGAGCAGGGAATAACCGCTTTTCCAGTTTCTCGGCTGCCTATGGCGAGATGGATTATTACTTCTTTTACTCGAAAAACGTTCCCGGAATCATTGAATCTTATACTCAGCTGACCGGCAGAATTCCGATGCCACCACTTTGGTCTCTGGGATACCAGCAGTGCAGATGGACTTACTTTCCGGATGATGAGGTGATGAATGTCGCGACTCATTTTAGGGAACGGAAAATTCCGGTCGACATGATGTATCTGGATATCCATTTCATGGATCATTATAAACTCTTTACATGGGATAAAAACCGATTCCCGAATCCGACAGGGATGGTAAATAATCTGAAACAACTCGGATATCATCTTGCCCTGATTATTGATCCGGGAGTCAAGGTCGAAAAAGGTTATCCGGTATATGAAGACGGAGTAAAGGAAGACATCTTTATCAAATATCCTGATGGGACCCGTTATACCGGAGAAGTATGGCCCGGATGGTGTAACTTTCCTGATTTTACAATGCCTAAAGCCCGCCAGTGGTGGGGCAAATGGTTTAAGATGCATACCGATATCGGCATTGACGGATTCTGGAACGATATGAATGAAATTGCCGCCTGGGGAAAAGATGTTCCGCAGCTGATGGAGATGAACTGGGAGGGAAACCTTACCTCTTATAAAGAAGCCAAGAATACTTATGGACTGCAGATGGCTCGCAGTACTTATGAAGGAACCTCGAAATTGATGGATGGCCGCAGGCCTTTTGTCCTTACCCGTTCGGGGTATTCCGGATTGCAACGTTATACAGCTATCTGGACCGGCGATAATCAGGCGAATGAAGATCATATGATGCTGGGAATTCGGATGCTAAACAGCTTCGGATTGAGCGGGGTCAGCTTCGCAGGGTATGATGTGGGCGGATTCGGAGGAAACCCGACTCCCGAACTCTATACCCGTTGGATGACGATAGGCGCATTCTCCCCGATGTACAGAGGTCATGCTTCCTGTAATACAAACCGTACTGAACCCTGGAGTTTCGGGGAAGAAAAAGAAGATATCGTAAGACGTTATATCGGCTTCCGCTATCAGCTGATGCCTTATATCTATTCTGCTTTTGACGAAGCCCGTCGTACCGGAATGCCGGTACAGCGCAGTCTTGTGATTAATTATCCGTTCGATGAAAAGACTTTTTACGGAGCCTACCAGCAACAATATCTTTTCGGCCCTTCAATCCTGGTAGCCCCTGTTGCCGGGAAACAACAGATTGCTAAGGTTTATTTGCCCGAAGGAGAATGGTATGACTTATACGATGGAAAACATTATGACGGAAAGCAAGAAATATTTGCTGAATGTCCTTTGAACCGCTTACCTGTATATATCAAGGGCAGCAGTATCATTCCGATGAAAGCGTTGGCTCAGACCACTGCGGTAACCGGCGATACTTTGTATCTTCATATTTATGCAGGGAAGAAAGCCTCGTCGTTCGATTTGTATGAAGATGACGGAACAACTTTCAAATATCAGCAAAATCAATTCAGCCGCAGGACAATTGTTTACAATCCGGCTCAGAAGAATATCACCCTGGGGAAAGCACTGGGCGAATTTACTTCGCCTTATAAGACCGTCAGAGTCGTATTACACGGATTTGATGCTGCTCAGTTGAAAGCATTAAAGCTAAACAACAAACCCGTAAAGGTGAAAAATGAAGTGATGCGCTATTTTACAAGTGAATTCGCTCATGCCGATTCCGGTCCGATCGATACCCAAAATACTTTGGCGTTCGATTTTGCAAATAGCCGCGATGCCCAGACCATTAAATGGTAAATCGTAATCAGTAAGATATTCAGGAACGATAAAAAGATGGTGCTTCTCATAAAAGGAGCACCTTTTTTTATGCCCAATTTTTTATAAGTTCAGTCTTGTCGAGTGAGCATAAATGTTTATGCTGCTTTTTGTAAAGTATAGAACCATATCAACAAGGGGGCAACACTATATTTCGTTCGTGGTTCGTACATGGTTCAGACATGGTCTCTATATCGAAATGATGTCCGGACCATGTTTGAATGATGAATGAATCAGAACCCAACATTGGCCCGATTATAGAGTGGTAAGTGTGATAAATGTCTGGGAGTATAAGTTCAGAGTGTGCGTCAGACTGTTTAGATGTCTTGGATTTTATTTTAATGTTATCTACAAAAATAATATACTTAATGACTATAATTTACTTCAAATTGTAGTTTTATAAAATACAGATAGTTAAATTTGAGGTGTAAAATGGTAATACAGTCAGTTCTAATCTGTTTCGAAAAATTATACTCTTGATTGTATGGATGCCTATTTCTGACCTTATTATTCTTATTTAAAAGATGGGGAATACTCTTGAAAATTTTGACTTTTCTAAAATGATGAAAAGTCATACAACAGAGGAATTGACTGACATAATCACTGAAAATCGTTTCGATTATAATGATTATGCGCTTAAGTCAGCTGAAAAAGAATTAGAAATCCGTGGTGTGTCTGTTGAAGAAGTGAAGTTAGAATTTGAGAAGTCGACGAAAGGATTTGGTAAAAGGATTAATCCTTATCTAATCAGAAGAAATGATCGTCGGGCCAAAAGTACGATACTGTTTCTTTGGATAATTTTTAGCTTGTCAATTTTTTTACTAATATTTGAGCTTCAATATCATAAACATTTACGAAGTGCTATTGAAACAGGGGAGGGATTAACATCAAATCAGCTGATGTTAAGTGAGATGCTGGTCTATGGCTTTACTCTTCTGGTTCATATCACAGAATTAGTGCTTGGTATTCTTTTTATTAGTTGGTTCCGGCGATTGTATTATAATCTGCATCTCATATTTAACCAGTTAAGCTACAAAGAAGGTTGGGCAGCCGGGTGTTGGTTTGTACCGGTTTTATGTTTTTTCAGGCCATATGTGATAATGAAGGAGATTTGGCAGACTCTTTCTGATTTCTT